>JBKCVJ010000156.1:0-42234 GCA_046317915.1 Sphingobacteriales bacterium | reverse complement strand
TTCTTAGTATCGATACATTTCTGGCTTAAACGGACCTTCTTTCCCAATGCCGAGGTATTCAGCCTGTTCAGAAGTCAGTTCATCCAGTACGGCACCTACTTTAGAAAGGTGGAGCTTGGCCACTTTCTCATCCAGGTGCTTTGGAAGTACATATACTTTATTCTCGTAGTTAGACGCGTTGGTCCAGAGCTCGATCTGGGCCAGGGTTTGGTTTGAGAAAGAGTTACTCATTACAAATGAAGGGTGACCTGTAGCGCAGCCAAGGTTCACAAGACGTCCTTCGGCAAGAAGGATGATGTCTTTACCATCTACATTGTAAATATCAACCTGTGGCTTCACGGTATCTTTCGTGTGACCGTAGCTGTTATTCAACCAGGCTACATCGATCTCAATATCAAAGTGGCCAATGTTACATACGATTACTTTGTCTTTCATCCTGCGGAAATGTTTTTCCGTGATGAGGTCGCGGCAACCAGAAGCTGTCACCACGATGTCTGCTTCTGCAACGGCGTCTACCATGCGCTTCACTTCAAAACCGTCCATGGCAGCCTGCAGTGCGCAGATCGGATCGATCTCAGTCACGATCACGCGGCAACCGGCACCAGCCAGTGAAGCAGCGGAACCTTTACCCACATCGCCATAACCACCTACAACAGCAACCTTACCGGCCAGCATCACATCGGTAGCACGACGGATCGCGTCAACCAGGGATTCTTTACAGCCGTATTTGTTATCGAACTTAGACTTGGTTACGGAATCATTCACGTTGATTGCGGGAACGGGCAGGGTACCCTTTGCCATCCTTTCGTACAACCTGTGTACGCCGGTAGTGGTTTCTTCAGAAAGGCCTTTTACGTGCTGAACAAGCTCAGGATATTTATCGAACACAATATTCGTGAGGTCACCACCATCATCCAGGATCATATTCAGGGGGCGGTTTGCAGCTCCGAAGAACAGGGTTTGTTCAATACACCAGTCAGCTTCTTCAATCGTTTGTCCTTTCCAGGCAAACACACCGATACCTGCAGCAGCAATGGCCGCAGCGGCATGATCCTGTGTGGAGAAGATGTTGCAGGAGCTCCATTTTACCTCAGCACCGAGGGCCACAAGGGTCTCGATCAACACGGCAGTCTGGATGGTCATGTGCAGGCAACCAGCGATCCTGGCACCTTTCAGGGGCTGTTGTGCACCATATTCTTCACGGATGGCCATCAGACCGGGCATTTCTGCTTCAGCAAGACGGATTTCTTTGCGACCCCATTCAGCAAGGGTGATATCTTTTACCTTGTAGGGAAGGGAAAAGTCGATGGATTGTGCTACAGTTGACATGTAAGTAAAAATTTCGGCAAAATTAAGCATTTTATGCCAAATCAGCGATCCTGTCAAAGCTTTGGTCAGCCTTGGGCGGTTGGATCTTCATCAGACTTCCGATACATTTTTGCCGAAATGGCGATATGCTCCGCGATGGCTTTGCGGGAGAGCCTGACGGCAAAGGCAAAAGAGATGATTGCACCGATAAAAAGGAGGCCTTCGGCTACATAGCGGGTCACCAGTTTTGCCTCCTCCATGAACAGGAAGAAATCGAATGTGCCGTGCCAGAATACGGCCATCAGCAACCCGGTCATCAGGTACCTGGTTCTTTTCATCCCGGTAACTTCCCAGGCCTTACCCATGTAGAAACCCATGATGATGGCGAAGGTAGCATGAGCCGGTACCGATAAGAACATCCGCATAATGCCCACGGCATACCCATGTTTATACACATAGAAGATGTTTTCCAGCGTGGCGAAACCCATCGATACCATCACGGCATACACAATGCCATCAAAAGGTTCGTCAAATTCAGGTTTGGGAAAAGCATATAACCGCACCATGATATACTTGCTCCATTCCTCCACAAAAGCCACTACTATATACGCAAGAAATGCCGTGCCCCAGACTGTTCCCTTGGTATAAGGTTCCGTGCTTGCAGTGAGCGCCATTTCCAGGATCACCGCAATGGCCGCACTGAGAAAACCCAGAAAGAAGCTGATGAGCAGGTGACGCCTGGGCTCAGGATTATATTGATCTTTTAAAAAGATGTAGGTGCAGATGGCTAGGCCTGGTGCGATGGCGAGAGCTAATAATAACATAAGGGAGAAGTGAAAGGGAGAAGTTGGAAGATCTGTGCGACCTGCGAACTAAAACTACAGTTTGCCATATAGCGCAAACACAGCTCCGGCGGGATCTTTGATCAGTGCGTAGTGGTCTTCGCCCATCTTCCGCGGGCCGTCCAATACGGTGCCGCCATTTGCATTGACCTGCGCAATACCGGCCTCAACACTTTCAACGGTGATATAATTGACCCAGACGGGCGGGATATTTGCATTGGAACCCTTTCGGAAACAGATGCCGCCCACAACATCGCCATTCTTGTTTTTCATCATGAAGTCCTCGTATTCACCCATTGATAAACCTTCATAGGTCCAGCCCGCAACCTTACAATAGAAGTCCCTGACGGCGATGGCGTCGTCAACGGTCAGGTCTGCCCACATAAATTTTCCCAGTGTATTTTCCATGAACATCTGCTTTATAGTGTTGAAAATACGACTAAATTAGAGAATGATGTTTGCAATGCGACGCCTGATGTTTGCTGTCTGTATGTCGTATACAGGCGTTTTGTTTGCCCAGGAATTTGGAGGAATACCTTCCCATATTAAGCTTAAACAGGTCAATACGCCTGAGGTCCGTGTGATCTTCCCTGCTGGTTTGGAGGGGGCAGCCATGCGGGTGGCGGCTATTTCTGCTTATCTCGAAAAGCAGACGGCGGCAACCATTGGGGCCGACCAAAAAAAGATCAGTATTGTGCTTCAATCTGAAACGACTATTTCTAACGGATACGTACAGTTGGCACCCTGGCGAAGCGAGTTTTTCATGACGCCACTGCAAAACAGTCTGCAGCTGGGTTCCATTCCATGGACGGACCAGCTGGCGATCCACGAGATCCGCCATGTACAGCAGTACATGAATTTCAGGAGGGGACTTGCCAAGTTTGCGTACATCCTTGCAGGGCAGGAAGGACAGGTGCTGGCCAACAGTGCCGCTATTCCCGATTGGTTTTTTGAAGGTGATGCCGTGTTCCAGGAAACGATGACCACCAAGCAGGGCAGGGGAAGGCTACCCGCTTTTTATACGGATTTCAGGGCATTGTGGGAGGGTCAGCGTAAGTATAGTTACATGAAGATCCGCAATGGTTCATTCAAACATCTCACTCCTAATCACTATCCACTTGGATATATGCTGGTGAGTTATGGAAGGGCTAAATATGGGGACGATGTTTGGAAGAAAATCACGCAGGATGCTGCCGCATTCAAGCCATTGTTCTATCCCATGCAGGGTGCCATCCAAAAACATACGGGCGTTTCCTTCAAGCAGTTTGTGAAAGATGCATTGAGCTATTATCAGCAAACCGGAAAAAATTCGGTTACGGGTAACCGTGAGCAAGTTACCATTTCATCGGAAAGATTTATCACCAACTATGCATTTCCCCAGGCAACGGACCAGGGCATTCTTGCAGTGAAAACCACCAGCAGGGACATCCCCAGGTTTGTAATGCTGAAAGACGGCCGGGAAAAATCCTTGGGCGTTCGCGATATCTCCCTGGATGAGCAGTTCAGTGCACGCGGCAATGCGATGGTGTATGCGTCTTACCAGCCGGATCTGCGCTGGGGGTATCGGGATTATGCCAATCTCAGGATGATGGATCTGCAGACGGGAAAGCGCAGGTGGCTGACGAAAAAATCAAAGTATTTTTCACCAGATCTTTCCCACAACGGTAAACAGGTTGCTGCCGTTTATGTGAAGCCTGGGGGCGGGTCTGTGTTGCATATCCTTGACGCGCAAACAGGTGAGGTAGTGAAAACAATGGCAGATGACGCACAACATTTCATCACTTATCCCAGGTTCACGGAAGATGACCAATCCGTGATCATGCCTGTCAGGCGGCAAGACGGCCGGATGACCCTGCAACGTTGGAACATCGCGAATAGCAATAAGGAAACCCTTTTGCCATATAGTTTCCAGGCCATTGCTTTTCCGATGGTGAAAGGGGATACCCTCTATTTCACAGCGGTGCGGGATGGACAGGATAAACTTTTGGCTATCGATCTCCAAACAAAAAGCATCATGGAGTTGGCAGGCAGTTACACCGGTGTGCAGCAAGCCACACCAATAAATGATGGAAAACTAATGTATGCTTCAAGAACGGCATGGGGCGATATGCTGTTCAGCAGCAAAGGAGCGTATAAACCCATCAGTGAATCGGAATGGTTGTCGGGCGATACGGCCGGCATTGCTTTTCAGCAAGCCTTGCAAAGTGAGATCGATATTGCTTCCCTTCCTGCCAACGAATTTCCGGTCAGTAAATACAGACGCACGCACGGACTTTTCAATTTCCACAGTTGGAGACCTTATTATGAACAGCCGGATTGGAGTTTTTCTTTGTACGGCAACAATGTGTTGAATACATTCAATTCCACGCTGGCGTATACTTATAACCAGAACGAGTTTTTTCACCGGCTTGAATATTCTGGCGTCTATGCAGCATGGTTTCCCTGGATACAGGGCGGGCTTTCCTATACGATGAACCGGAGGTTTCAGGGAACCCAGCGCACGCTGTACTGGAATGAGTGGAACGGTAATATCGGTGTGCGTGTGCCCTTGAATTTTACCAAGGGAAGGATCATCAGCAACATGTATGTGTCGTCTTTATTCAACAACCAGCAGGTGTTGTTCAATGATGCAAAGAACGGGACAAATGTACCTGACTTGAATTTTAATTATCTCGACAATACCCTTTCTTTCGTGATCCAGACCCAGAAGGCTGTTCAGCAGATATTTCCACGTTTTGCCTTCAGTTTGTATGCCGATCATCGGTTCAGTGTATCCAGTACGGAAGCCCGGCAATTGCTGGTAAATGGGGCTTTGTATTTGCCCGGTGTGATGAAGACGCATAGCGTGGTGATCAACGGTGCATATCAGGCCAGGGATACGGCGCAACAATACCTTTTCTCCAACAACTTCGCTTACTCACGCGGCTATCCCGCGTTGAATTATCCGCGCATGTGGAAGGTAGGTGTGAATTATCATTTTCCCATGGTTTATCCGGATTGGGGATTCGGCAACCTGGTGTATTTTCTTCGGGTACGTGCCAATGTGTTTTATGATTTTACGCGCTTGAGAAGCCTCAGAACCGGCAATACCCAGGCCCTTCGGTCCGCAGGTGGTGAGATCTATTTTGATACGAAATGGTGGAACCAACAACCCGTGAGTTTTGGTTTCAGGTACAGCAGATTGTTGGATGCTGATTTTTATACAACGCCAACTTCTTCCCTGAGTCCCAACCAATGGGAGTTTGTGTTGCCGATCAACCTTATTCCACGATAGTGAAGAAAGGGAGAAGTGCGAAGAAGGGTACTCTTCGCACTTCTCCCTTTATCTTCTCACTTCCCTTATTGAGAGGGTTTCTTCAGAAACGCCAGCAAGTGCGCCATTTCAGCTACGGTCATGTTTTGCTCCAGGCCCGCTGGCATCACAGAATTCGGCGAAGCTTGCAGGGAACTGATTTGGGAACGATTGATCATTTTTGTTGATCCCGAAGGATCGCGAAGGGCAATGGCTGTGGCGGTTTCAGATGCAATGATCCCGCTGACTGTATTGCCGTTTCGAAGGGTGATCTCCCACCATTCATAACCATCCGCAATGGAGCGGTCTGGCTTAATGATGTCAGACAAGATAAAATATGGGTCCCTGTTGGCAACCGAAGCGAGATCGGGACCAAAGGCGATCCCATCCTTGTTACCCACCTGGTGGCAGACACTACAGTTTTTGGCGAATATCGTGGCTCCCTTGGCAGGATCTCCCTCCAGCTTCAGGGCAGGTTCATAGGCTTTAAGTGCTTCATCTCTTCCACCCGTGTTCTTTGTCAGCTGTTCCCTTGCCTTTTTCCGGATGGGGATGATCTCATGATTCATGAGACTAACTTGAGTGGACCAGGGGATGGCGGAGCTTGTAATGTCCCCTGTTGCCAGCTTACCCAACAGCAAACTGGTGGAAATACCGTCTTGCATGCTTTGTTCCAACACTGCTTTTCTTACGGGGACGGTCAATCCTTTCCACTGGTTCAATAACCATTGCATCGCCGAAGGTCCGGTTCTCGCAAAAGCATGGATCGTGGCTGTTTGTATCTCAACCGGTTGGTCAGGTTGCATAAATCTTGTGGCCAGTTCCTGGCTCCAGATGGAGGGATAGATAGCAGATAATGCTATGCATGATGCAAGGTATCCTTCCTCGGGAGTAGGCTTTAGCAGTGCGTCCTTTATCTTTTGTGCAAGAACCTCATCTCCCGATGCTTGAAGGGCAAGAAGTAAACCAACCGAAGCATCCCTTATGGATGCAGGGGATGAAGGGACGATGTATTTCGATATGATGCCGATGATTTTTTGGCGGATCGCAGGAGCGAGGTGTTGAGCCAGGTCAGGTACCATTGCGATCCCTTGTACCATCGCTACGGTTGCGGATGTGGAACTGTTTTTTGCATTCATAAGGCCCAACAATTCATTCAGGCCTTTTTCATTTTTCTGAAGGCAGATCAATGCGGAGATCGAAGCGATCATTTCAGCGGCGCCTTCTTTTTCATTCTTCAGCATCTTTGCCAACAGTTGTTCCTCCCGTCCATGGTAGGTTGCCAATGCGGCAATCCTGAACCAATGGTCGTTTAAATTTTTATCCAGGATGTTTGCGCCAAGTGTTGGTTGACCACTGAAAAAAGAAGCGGTACATAACAATTGGTATCTGACCTTTACATCGGGATCATTGGCCAGTGCCGCAAGTTTTTTTTCCAGGCCCGCATGAGGAAGAAATTGTTCTGCAAGTCTTATCGCTGTTTCCCGAACCCCGGCATCCGGGTGTTGCAGTGCGTCCGCCACCATATTGGTATCCAGCAGCGACAATCCTTCCAGCGTCCATAAGGCAGCCATTGTTGTTGCGGCTGAAGTGGAGTGGCTTAACACTGCCCGCATTGCTGTATCAGCATCTCGATCTCCTCGATCTACGAGCAGCCGTTGTGCGTGCCTGCGCCACCAGACATTGCTACTGTTGAGTGCTTGTGCCATTGATGCAACAGAAGCCGTATCGATCAATGGTTTGCCCAGCCATGGTTGAATATTTTTGCCATTGGGCGTGATGCGATAGATGCGCCCCTTGGTATGACCGCTGTACAGTTGTCCGGATGCCGCAACTTCCTCACTCATCCATTCTGGGTGCTCAATATACTTCCGATAGTAATCGATCACATACATCGCCCCGTCTGGTCCAATGTAAAATTGGACGGGCCTGAACCAGGGATCTGTGGAGGCCAGGAATTCGCGGTCGGCATAAACCCTCGATGCCTGAAAAGAAGCACCATTGTCGATGACCTTATCTGCATGCACCAGGTTATGTACAGGCTCTGCGATGAACGTAACCTGGTTGAATGAATCCGGAAACAGTCCGCCCTGATACCAGGTAATGCCACATGATGAGGTGATCACACCAACATCAGTCAACAGCTCAACGTGCGGATCCTTGGTGATCGGAAAAACTTTGGCCGCATTGCCATGATCAGGAATGTCTGCCGTGGCACCACCTACTTCTAAAGATGGATTCTGTTGCAGATATCTTGCCGCAATGGCTTCGTGGAAAATATGGTTGGCGTTGGCCGTAGAGAAATGGTGGCCCCTTGGGTCAAAGGTTTGTCCAAACTGTGTTTCTCCCGAGCACATTTCCAGCTTACCCTTTTCTGGTTTCAGCCGGATATTCCGACCATTGGCATTCAAGGGCAAGGTTGCCTGGTGACCTCCTTTCACAAAACGGATCGGTTGACCTTCATCCCCAAATTCTTTGGTGTACACCACTGGCGTAATGCTGGTTTCATGGGCAATATAGATCCAGTTGTCTGGCCCGTACACTGGTGTGTTGCCATTGTGTTGTGGATTGGACAATGCCATGCCCGTGATGATGGTATCCCGGATATCTGCCACATCATCTCCGTTACTGTCTTCCAGATACAACAGATTGGGCATATCCGTGACCAGTACGCCTTTTTTCCAGCGCATGATTCCGCTGGGCAGGGTGAGGTCCTTGGCAAAGACGATAGCCTTATCCGGTAATCCATCGGCATTCACATCTTTAAGGACCTTTACTATACCGGATCCCGATTTGTCTAAGGGGTAGCCATGCATTTCCACAACGTACATGTTTCCCGATTCATCCACTTCCATGGCTACGGGGTCTGCGATCAGCGGCTCTGCAGCAAAAAGTTCTACGGTAAATCCAGGTGCAACGGATAGACTCTTGAGTGCAGCTTCGGGTGATAAGCCACCTTCATCCTTCAGCTGCTGTTTGGATGTACAGGAGACGGCCAGTAAAATGAAACAGATCCATTTCTGCATCCTTAAATATACTGCGAACTAAGCGAAATGCAGCCTGCAACCTACCGTAAGGTGCCTCGCCATTCAGGCAGCATCATCTTCTTACCATCTTTCAGTTTAATGATGATATTATTGATGATGACTTCGTCGTCTTTTTTGGCATTGTCGCGGATGCTGTTGCGCCAGACTTCGGGCAGTTTCGGGGTATCATAAAAATCAGCGGCACGAAAATCCTTGAACGATTTCCGTTGTTGCGTTTCGCTGTCTGTATAGGTTGTTGCAAAAGTATAGTTGATGCGGAACCGCGTGATTACAAAACTGTTTCCCTTCTGATCCTTCACTACAAGCGGTGAATCGATGACTTTTTTGAATTGCTCTGCCGTGATGTTTCCATCTTTAAATCCCGCCAGGCTCACCGTGTAAGTAACCGGTGCCGCCGCAGGTGCAGGTTTTTTCGTCTGCGCCTTTGAGGGCATTGCAGATGCACATAAAAAGACAAGGACAATTACACTTTTCATAAGCTGATTTTGATGGGAAGCCTGCAACCTGCAACCTACAACCTGCAACCTTCACTACATCCCTGCTAACGCTTCCTGTAACATAGTTATTTTCTGCTCTGCATCGGCTTTTTTCTTCCGCTCTACTTCTACCACTTCAGGTTTGGCATTTTGCACGAAACGTTCGTTGCTTAGTTTCTTTTCCACGCTCTCCAGGAATCCCCGGAGGTAGTCCAGTTCTTTCACGAGTTCGTCTTTCTGCAAACCGGTGTTCAGTGGCGTGGCCGTGGTAATGAAGAACTTTTCTTTACCGGCCATGGCGGGAATACTTTGCGGAATGGCATCCATTGTTACGGTGATCGCTGTTGCGCTAACCTGTTTGGTGAGAATATCACCGATCAGTTGGTATGCTGCAGTAACTTCGGTCTGCACAAAAAGTCCGATCTCTTCCCGCGGTTTCAGTTGCGCTTTGTTCTTGGCATCCCGGATGGCGGTGATGCACTCCTGTAACAAACTGCCGTATTGAAGGATCGATGGATCACCTGTAGCGATGCCCGGTTGCAATTGTGCAATACAGATATCGTCACCGGCTTTCCTTTCCCTCAGAGCATGGTAAATTTCTTCCGTGATAAAGGGCATGAAGGGATGCAACATGATCATGAGTTCTTCGAAGTAGGTTTTCGTCTTCTCAAGGATAAGCGCGTCTATATCTTCGGTACCATATGCAGGTTTTACCCATTCCAGGTACCAACTGCAGAAATCGTCCCAAATCAGGGTGTACAAGGTTTTCAACGCCTCACTCAGCCTGAATTGTTTGTAGGCCACTTCCAGTTCTGCTTTCACTTGTGCGAGCCTGGCATCAAACCAGTGGATCGCGAAATAAGCGCGGTCTGCTTCTTCTTTGGTCATGCTCAAAGCTGTAGGGTTTCGCTCCTCCCACATTTTCACCAGCTTCAGCGCGTTCCAGATCTTGTTGGAGAAATTCCGGCCCTGTTCATTGGAGGATTCATCCCAAAGCAGATCATTACCGGCAGGAGAGGAGATCATGATCCCGAAACGCACCGCATCGGCCCCATATCTGTCGATCAATTCCAGCAAGTCCGGCGAATTTCCGAGACTCTTACTCATCTTTCTGCCGAGTTTATCCCTCACGATGCCCGTGAAATAAACTTGCTCAAAGGGTTTCTCCTGTTTGTATTCAAAGCCCGCCATGATCATCCTCGCCACCCAGAAGAAAATAATCTCGGGTGCGGTGACCAGGGTTTGTGTAGGGTAGTAATATTTTACATCAGCGTTGCCGGGATTGGAATAGCCCCTGAACACTTCAAATGGCCAGAGCCAGGAAGAGAACCATGTATCCAGGCAGTCTTCATCCTGATAAAGGTCTTCAGGCTTGCCATTGGGATTTTTTTCCAAATACTCCCTAAATGCTATTCCCTCATCTAATGCAACATATACGTTACCGTTAGGATCATACCATGCAGGAATCCGGTGGCCCCACCAGAGTTGGCGTGAGATACACCAGTCTTTGATGTTCTCCATCCAATGGCGATAGAGGTTCTTGAATTTGGGTGGATAGAATTTGACTTCATCTTCCACTACAGCACTCAATGCAGGGCCGGAGATCTTTTTCATGTCGACCCACCATTGCAAGGACAACCTTGGCTCAACAACTACGTCTGTACGTTCTGAATAACCTACCTGGTTGGGATAGTCTTCGATCTTCACGAGGTTGCCGGCTTTCTCCAGCTCGGGGATGATCTGTTTTCTGGCCTCAAATCTATCTGCGCCTACAAACAGTTGTGCGACTTCGCTCATGGTACCGTCATCGTTCAATACATCGATCACCTCGAGGCCATGTTTTTGCCCGAGCTGGTAATCGTTCATATCATGCGCGGGCGTTACTTTTAATGCGCCGGTTCCGAAATCCATCGTTACATATTCATCCGTGATGATAGGGATGCTGCGATTGATCAAGGGTACGAGGGCAAACTTCCCATGGAGATGCTTGTATCTTTCATCCGATGGATGCACGGCAATTGCGGTGTCTCCGAGAATGGTTTCCGGACGAACGGTGGCGATGGTGATGTATTCACCGGGCAAGCCATCCACCGGATAGCGAAGGTGATAGAGTTTGCTTTGGGTGTCTCTAAAGATCACCTCTTCGTCTGAGAGGGCGGTTTTGGCCTTCACATCCCAATTGATCATGCGTTTACCGCGATAGATAAACCCTTTTTTGTAGAGATCATTGAACACACTGATGACGGACGCGTAGTAGTGATCGTCCATCGTAAATGTTGTACGATCCCAATCCAGGCTGCAGCCCATTTTCTTCAGCTGTTGGAGGATAATGCCGCCATATTTCTCTTTCCATTCCCAGGCATATTGGAGGAATTCCTCGCGCGACAGTGAGGATTTGGTAATGCCCCGTTCCCTGAGCATCTGCACCACTTTGGCTTCGGTGGCGATGGAGGCATGATCTGTACCCGGCACCCAGCAGGCGTTCTTTCCCTGCATCCTGGCCCGGCGGATCAGGATGTCCTGGATGGTATTGTTCAGGCAATGGCCCATATGGAGGATCCCGGTCACATTGGGTGGCGGGATTACGATGGTATAGGGATCGCGATGGTCAGGTTTGCTGGCAAAGTATTTCTGATCCAGCCAGTGCTGGTACCATTTGGCCTCGGCATACTTATGATCAAATGTTTTTGTCAGTGTCATGGAATGCGAAGATAAGGCAGAATGGCAATGAGGCAATTTGCCAGTGCGGCAATGCGGCAGACGCTTCGCGAGGCATTGGGCATTGGGCACTGGGCATTGCCGGCCTGCGCGGAACCACCCGGAGTGACTGCCGGCGCGCCGCAACGCATGGCGCGCCTTCCTACATTGCCGCACTGCCGCATTACCAAATTGCCACATTTAAATGACTATCAAGCTCTTGAAAATAGTGCTTGGAAATTCCCCCTTTTTACTATATCTTTCTACTACTTTATTCCTCCCTATCTCCTCTGAGACCGAACCAAATCTCCTTTTTCCCTTCCCTGTGAATGCCTGGACCCAGATCCTTGCACTTGTTAACATTTAAAAATTTGGTCTATGAGCAACTTTAACTCATCAATTCTGCAGAATGCCAAAATGGTCCTGATTGTACTGGCAATGTACGGTGCGATCGTCGCGATCACCCTGATGGCGCAGTAGATTTATCTGTCTGAAACACATTTACAGTATTTCCCTTTTTTTAAAGCGGACAGTGGTCCGCTTTTTTCATTAATTTCAGCCCATTGCCGCATTGTCTAATTATCTAATTATCTAATTGTCTAGTTGCCTTGTATTCCATTGTAGATATCGAAACCACTGGCGGTCATGCCGGCACCGGATTCATCACGGAAGTAGCCATTATCCTGCACAACGGAATGGAGGCCGAACATCGGTACCAGACCCTCGTTAATCCCGGCATGCCGATCCCCAGATATGTGCAATCATTGACGGGTATCACGGACGAAATGGTGGCATCTGCACCAGATTTCAGTGATGTAGCAGAAGAAATTTACAAACATCTCGAGGGCCGGATTTTTGTAGCGCACAATGTCAATTTCGATTACTCTTTTTTAAAGCACCACCTTGCCCTGGCAGGCTACACTTTTGATGCATCAAAGCTTTGCACGGTGCGCTTAAGCAAGAAGATATTTCCTGGTTATCAAAGTTATTCCCTGGGTAATATCTGCCGAAGCCTCGAGATCCCTTTGTACAGCAGGCACCGGGCCATGGGGGATGCAGAAGCTACGGCAAAACTCTTTACCAGACTGGTATCTGCCGACCAACAGGGTCATATTCACTCGATGCTCCGCAAGGGCAGCAAAGAATCTTATCTGCCCATGCATTTATCGGTCACCGATGTGGAGCAATTACCGAGGCTGCCAGGTGTATATTATTTCCACGATGAGAAAGACAGCATTGTCTATGTAGGCAAGGCAAAGGACCTGAAGAAACGCGTGACCAGCCATTTCTCCAACAACTCCGTCTCCCGCAGAAAACAGGAGTTGATCCGCAATGTGCATCGCATTAGTTATAGTCTTACAGGTTCTGAGTTTGCAGCCATCGTCATGGAAAGCATCGAGATCAGAAAGCACTGGCCGCGGTATAACCAAAGCCAGAAACATGTGGAATTTCCATATGGGATCTTCAGCTACGAGGATATCCAGGGCCGGCTCAGGCTGGGTATCGGAAGATTGAAGAAACACCATCGGCCCCATATCAAATTTGGCGTATTGGGTGATGCGCATCGTGAGTTGTGGAAACTGGTCAGAACCCATAAGCTTTGTCCGAGCCTCTGTTTCCTGCAGAAAGATGGCAAATGCGAAGGGATCAAGGAAGGCTATTGCGATGGGGTCTGTGAAGGAAAGGAGGACCCGATGGCCTACAACCAGCGGGTGATGTTGGCGCTCTCGCAACTGCACCAGGACCAGCCCAGCTTTGCCATTTTGGAGCGGGGCAGGCAGTATGGCGAAGTGAGTTGTATCCTGATGGAAGACGGCCGCTTCTACGGAGTGGGGTTTATGCCCGATGTTTCAGTGATGCCGGCTCTGGCTGATCTGAAAGCCCTCCTTACGCCTTACCCTGAAAATGAATTTTTGCGCAGCTATGTTCGCCAGTATGCCGAGCGCAATCCCAATGTTACCCGATACTGGTAAGTGAATAAAATCATCTCCTCCAATTTTTTTCTTTAGCCTCATCCCATTAGATTCGCAGCCCTTAAATTTTGTGGAACATGGAATTCGTTCAAGCCATCGCCTCATCGCTCAGCATCAGGCCGGCACAAGTGGAAGCGGTATTGTCGTTGTTTGCAGAAGGAGCCACCATTCCTTTCATCGCCCGGTATCGTAAAGATAAAACCGGTGCGCTGGACGAAGTGGTGATCGGCAAGATCCAGGAAGAAGCCAAAACCAGAAAAGAATTTGCCGAAAGAAAAGCGGCCATAGAAAAAAGCATCCATGAACAGGGCAAGATGACGCCCGAGCTGCAAAAGAAACTGGATGCTGCGGAGACGATCGCCATATTAGAAGATATTTATTTGCCTTACAAACCTAAGCGCAAAACCAAGGCCTCTGTTGCGCGTGAGAATGGCCTGGAACCGCTGGCGCTATTGATCCTTGAACAGAAGGATGGCCATCCTTCCGAAGCTGCAGCAGGATTTGTGACCGATGTAGTGAAGACGGCCGATGAGGCCTTGCAAGGCGCGCGCGACATCATTGCGGAGATGATCAATGAGGATGCCGATGTGAGAAATCTTTTGCGCAAACTGTTTGAAGAACAGGCGAAGATGGAAAGTAAAGTGATTGCGGGCAAAGAAGAAGAGGCACAGAAGTATAAAGACTATTTCGCCTTCAGCCAGGAGATTCGTTCCATTCCGTCACATCGTACACTAGCCATTCTTCGTGGATTTGTGGAAGGTGTGCTGAGGCTTTCCATCGAGCCGGTGGAAGAGACCGCCATTGAAAAGCTGGAACGGAAATTCATCAGGGGAAGCAGTGAAGCGGGGCAGCACGTGAAGAAAGCTATTCGTGATGCATACAAGCGTTTGTTGCAGCCTTCATTGGAAACGGAGTTCAGGACTTCACTCAAACAAAAAGCGGATGAAGAAGCGATTCTTGTGTTTGCAGAGAACCTGCGACAGTTGCTGTTGAGTTCACCGCTGGGATCTAAGCGGATCCTTGCCATTGATCCGGGATACCGCACCGGATGTAAGATTGTGGTGATCGATGAGAAAGGTGACCTGAAAGAGACAGCACTGATCTTTGTGCACGAACCGGGTAAGCTGATGCAATCAGAATATGTGATCAAGGATCTGGTGCGTAAATACGATATCGAAACCTTTGCCATTGGTGACGGCACGGCAGGGCGTGAGACGGAGCAGTTCATCCGCAAACTAGGCGCCAATCTTCCCGTGTTCCTGGTGAATGAAGACGGGGCTTCTGTATACTCTGCTTCAGAGACCGCCCGTGAAGAATTCCCTGAGCAAGATGTTACTGTGCGGGGTGCGGTAAGCATCGGCAGAAGGTTGATGGATCCCTTGGCGGAACTGGTGAAGATCGATCCCAAGAGCATCGGTGTTGGACAGTATCAGCATGATGTGAACCAGTTCCGGTTGAAAGAGAAACTGGATCAAACCGTGGTGAGCTGCGTTAATATGGTGGGTGTGAACCTGAATACGGCTTCCAAACATTTGCTGAGTTATGTGAGCGGTATCAATGCGAGCATCGCAGACAACATTGTGAAATATCGGAATGAGCACGGAAGATTCACTGCGCGAAAAGAATTGCTGAAAGTGCCGAGACTGGGTGAAAAGGCCTTTGAACAGGCGGCAGGTTTTCTGCGCATCAAAGACGGAGGTCATGCGTTGGATGGCACCGGGGTGCATCCGGAATCTTACGGCGTAGTAGAACAGATGGCGCTCGATATGGGTATTTCAGTGGCGGAGCTCATCGGGAAGACGGATCAGTTAAATGCCATCGATGTAAAAAAATACATCACTGCACAAACGGGAGAGCATACCCTTCGGGACATCATCAATGAATTGAAGAAGCCTGGACTGGATCCACGGAGTGAGGCGCAGCAATTTGAGTTTGCGCAGATCTTTAAGATCGAGGATGTACAGGTTGGTGCCGTGATTCCGGGAGTGGTCACCAATCTCACGCGCTTTGGTGCATTTGTAGATATTGGTGTGAAGCAGGATGGTCTCGTGCATGTGTCTGAAGTATCCCATACGTATATCAATGATCCATCGGAAAAACTCAAGCTCAACCAGCAGGTGAAAGTGAAAGTGCTGGAAGTGGATCTGGCGAGAAAGCGTATTTCCTTATCCATCAAACAGGCCGAAGAAGCGCCCACCGGAGCGCAAAGAAGAGCAGGAGGGCAGGGACCAACGCCGGCTGCTAAGGAGAAAGATCTCAGTGCTTTGCCGATGAATGATGCGTTGGCTGCGTTGAAGAAGAAATTTGGCAAATGAGCATTTGTACCATTGAGCCATTGAACATTTGTACAATGGCCCAATTGTTCAATGGTCCAAATGTTCATTTGCCAAGTATCTCGATGTATTCTCTTCTCGAAATCATCCTCGCTCCCAATGACTCCAAATGCGTTGTATGCACCTGGCAATCTATCAGAGTGATACCGTCTTTCTGCAAATGTTCCACCATCTTAATGAAGGCAAATTTTGATGCATTGCTAACATGAGAGAACATGCTTTCCCCACAGAATACATTTCCCACCCGAACGCCATATAGCCCGCCTACCAGTTGGTTATCCATCCAGGTCTCTGCACTATGCACCATCCCTTCCTGGTGCAGGCCGATGTACGCTTCAATCATATTTTCATTGATCCAGGTTCCTTGCTGCCCGTTGCGGTAGGTCTGGCTGCATTGCGTGATCACCGCACGGAAATCCTTGTTGATGCTGAACCTGAATTTTCCGGAGCGCAACACTTGTCGCATGCTTTTGGAAACCACCAGTTCTTCCGGATACAGTACGAAACGCGGATCCGGACTGTACCACATGGGTGTTTCACCAATGGGCCATGGGAAAATTCCGTGTTGGTAGGCTAGGCGCAACAGTTCAGTGCTGTAATTCCCGCCAACGGCCAAGAGGCCATCTTCATCTGCAGATTCAAGCGGGGGAAAAGGATTCACAGTGTAAAGTTGAGGTGTTACTGGTTCACCGTTTCTTCAATGGTGGCGTCTATACCTCTTTCTACGATGGCATCCCGCATTGGTTTCAGCTCATCGTAACTGCCATTTTTTACGGCATATTTTCCCTGGGTGTGAATGATCATGGCACATTGCTCTGCCTGCTCTGCGGTATGTCCGCATACTTCAATAAGGGTTTCGATCACCCATTCAAAGGTATTGACATCGTCATTCCAGACGATCAGGCTATGGCCTTTGTCCAGCTCTTCCAATACATCAACATCCTGTTGTTCCTCTTCACGAAACTGCTCTTTGTGGGCAGGCATCTGCATGATTTGCCACAAAGTTAAAAACTTCTTTCTCCATTCTCACCTGTTTGCAACAAAATTGGCCGGAAAGTTGTCCTGATTACGATTGAAGTTCCTAGAAATCAAATGGGTAAAAAATATAATATATTACCCTGGCGTAAATCCAGGTCTGATGCAGCTCCTGAAAAAGGAGCGATCGTGCTGTCTATTGATAGCAGCCGAGGACTGGAATTTTTGATTGAACTCGTCAAAAAGATCAGGCCACAACGTGCATGGGATAAGGAACAGGCTGAGTTACAATTCAGTGCATTGTTGTATTCCTTACAACAGGACCGTTCCCTATTGTTTTCCTTGCGTAGGGCTTTGCTGAATCAGTTCATGAATACCGATATCGTTCCTGCTTTGACGGAAAGCGGAATGGTCAGTTCCCGTGGGTTTGTGCAAGAGCTTGGCCGTAAGGCGCAACATAAATTCCTGCCGCCGTTACAGGAGCGCAATGATTTTCGCTTTGTATTGAATCGGGTTTTTTCACAACGTACAGACTATAAATGGGTTGAAGCCATCGATACCAATCTTTGGAAGGTTTTTTTTGATTCACTTGGTATTCAAATCAACCTTACGGAGAGCAAATTGATCGGTCAGTTGCAACGCAGCATGCAGATCCTGTCATATCGCCTTGCGAATGCCGGACTGGAAAGAGAGATCGCGGCTAAATTTAGTGCATCGGCCAATTATCCTTTCCTTGAGCAGAACCGGTTGATCAATTTGTTCATTGAAAGATCCGGCAGTGAGTATTTTCACCTTGAAGAGAAGAAATTACTGATCAATAACATCAGTGAGGCTTTATATAATTGTCGTCAAAGTCTACAGTGGCTGAAAGATCAAAGGCTTTCTGAAGGTACCAGCCTGGCGCAGACCTTTCTGATGGTGCGCATGGAACAATACATTGAGCGGATGTTCATCATCCTGGATGTATTGGATGGCAATCAGCAGTTTAACACGGAGCGATTCATTACCTACTTCACGAAAGTGATCAGATATGAAAACCGCAAGAACAGTTTGCGGGAGTTCCTGCAAGAGAATCTTTCCATGCTGGCCTATCAAATTGCAGAACACAAGGGCAGGAAGGGCGAGCGATATATTTCTTCCGGACGGAGGGATTTCTTCACCTTGTTCCGAAGTGCAATGCGGGGTGGATTCATCATATCCTTTATTGCCATTTTCAAAAACCTGTTGGGGAAGCTGCAGGTAGCGCCTTTCTGGCAGGGAATCCTTTATGGATCCAACTATGCAATGGGTTTTGTGCTGATGGATCAGGCGGGTGGAACCCTTGCTACGAAACAGCCGGCCTATACCGCTTCTGCAGTTGCGAGTTCTTTGGATACCCGCAAGCACGGCGGCGTGCCGGATCTTCGCAATCTCGCTATCACTGTTGCGCGCGTATCCAGAAGCCAGATCATGAGTTTTGCAGGTAACCTTGTTATGGTTTTTCCGTTGACTTACATTCTTGCGACGTGTTGGGAATGGATGACGGGTGTGAAAATTGCAGAAGGTGATGCCGCTATGAAGTTGCTGATGGATCAACATCCATGGAAAAGTCCGGCCTTGCTTTATGCCTGTGTAACCGGTTTCTTTCTGTTCCTCAGTGGGATCATTGCCGGATTTGTTGAGAACTATGTGGTGTATGGTAAAATTCCGGAACGCATGAGTGATCATCCGGTGTTCAGCTTCACGATGACAAAGAAGCGATTGAACAGGATGGTGGAATTTGTGCGATTGAACGCAGGTGCACTAGCAGGAAGTATTTCACTCGGTTTTTTCCTCGGTGTAGCTGGTCCCTTGGGTAAGGTGATGGGATTGCCCTTTGATATCCGGCACATCACCATTTCCGCAGGTAATGTGGCCATCGGGTATTTTGGTTTGGATCATAGCATTCCCTTCAGTTTAGGCCTTACGATTTTTCTCGGTGTACTGGCTATTGGCTTTATTAATTTCCTGGTGAGTTTCTCCCTTGCATTTTATGTGGCTGTGCGGTCGAGGGGAATTCGGTTGAAAGACTATCCTGAATTTCTGGGCATCTTATTCCGCTATTTCCGTCAGCATCCCAAAGATTTCTTCCTGCCTTCGCGGAAACCCCGCATTGCAGAAGATATTTAAAAAAAACAGCCGGAGCAATCTCCGGCCATTTATGTTTCAACACAAAAATTAGCAATTAGAATGTGAGGACTTTGTCGACGATCAGTTGTTTCATTGCCTCTCCATTTTTCAACTTGTACTGAATCTGGCGGGTTTTGCCTGTTTTAGATCCCCCTTCATAAATAGGGAATCTTCTTGCCAGTACAGATTCTACCAATGCATAATCGTCTTCACCCTGATATCCATCCAGTGCTCCTTTGGTTGTTTCCGCATCTTGAATGTTCACTTGCGAAACGGACTTGTTTTTGTTTCCGGAAAAAACATATGCATAACCCTTTTTTGAAGCGTCTTGCGTTACAACAAGCAATTCAGGGGAATTATCTCCATTGATATCTACAGATTCTGCTTTGAGTACAGTTCCTTCAATGTCCATAAGAATACTATCATTGCTGGCTGTAAAGCCACTGGGTACAATGAGTAGAGTATTCTTTTCTGCCAATTGGGGTGAGCTCACGGAAAACGATAGTTTATCTTCATAACGGGCCACTTGTGAAAAAGGCGTGGGCTGCACTGGTGCGGGCGCAGTGGTATCTTTTGTTGTGACCACCGTATCCGCCACCACGGCCTGATCTGCGGGCTTGCCCGCATCACTACATGCACTAAGCATAGCGGAGATCATGATAACACCGAAAACGGATGAGCTTATTTTTTGCATATCCTGGTTTTAGAAGCTGTATACTTTTGTGGCGGGCATTTCAAGGAATGGAACCTTTCCGTTTTTGATATCATCAGAAACCTTTGGTGCCGTTGAAGCATTGGAAGGGCCATACTTGGTACCGTTCCAGGACAGCATCACATATCCTTTACCCTTGCTGTACGCATAAAGGTTGGAATACTTTTTAGTGACTTCCTTGGAAGCAGGTGCACCAATATAGATTGGATAATCCACTACGGTAAATGCAGAGGTTTGTTTGAACGCATTGTTCAATACCAGCATGGTGCATCCGCCTGACCCGCAAAATGATGTTCCCACCAGACCCACGATATACTCATTCTTGCCATCGTCATTCAGGTCAACAGAGGCGTACATGAACTTCCGGCCTTCTGCTTCCTCTTTAGGGTATTTTGCAGCAAGGAATTTCTGGATTTTTGCCGTCTCTTCCGGTGATTCCGTTTGGGCATTCACGGATTGAAAAGACAGAACCAGCAAGGCGATGATGACAAAGCAAAAACTTATTTTTTTCACCTGAGCTTGTTTGTAAGTGATTAATTTCTTCTGATGGAGAATGACCTGATCCTGTCGTTCCAGCCATTGAGATTGAGGTTGCCTGAAGAACCGGTGAAGGTGTACCTGTTGCCTCTCTGACCAGGCTCATCCCAAACAGTAAGGGTATAGCCGTTCTCAATTTTAATGGAACTGACATTGCGATCCAGCCCGTCATAATCGTCCAAATTGTAGCTGCCGGTACCATAGGTGCGGCTACGGCCACCGAACCAGGATTTCTCATAGAAGGTTACGCCCAATTCATTGTTGTTGTAGTTGCTACTATGGTTATAATCATAGTCGCCACCCGTTCCGCGAGAGACTTCAACGCTGGAGATCTTGTCGTTCCAGTCGCTACCCAAACAATTTACCTCCCTTGTGAAAGAGCGCTGACCACCAGAGAATCCACCATCGCCGTACACGGTAATGCGGAAGCCGGAAGGAACTTTGATCGATGAGATTTCATCGTTGCCAACACCCAGTTGCCTTGCATCATATCGGCCAGGTCTGAGGGTATAGCTTCTGCCACCATAATAACAGTCTTCAAAAACGGTTACCCCATCATTACGCGAAGCATAATCGCTGTTGTTGTAATCGTTATTGTTATTGTTGTTATTATTCCAGTTGTTGTTATTTGTGTTGGAATAGATCCGAAGCGAAGAAATCCTGTCATTCCATCCACTTTCCAGGCAATTGGAAGTGGCATAATAGGTCTTGCTGGTGCCTTGCCAGTTCCCATCGTTATAAACAATAACCTGCCATCCATTGGGGACCTGTATAGACGAGATTTTGTCGTTACCAACACCGGCGAGTTGTTCGGTGTTATAAGCACCAGGTCCGAAAGACCTGCTGCCGCCGCCAAAATTGCAATCGGCAAATATCTTTACACCGGAACCATTATAGTTATTGTTATTGTTGTTATTGTAATCGTTGTTGTTATTATTGTCGCCATCCCTTTCTACCACAACACTAGCAGCCCTGTCGTTCCATTCTCCTGGCAGGCAGCTTATATCAGAAGTGTACCTGGTTTTGTTTCCTTGTCCGGGTTGGTCAGCATCATAGATGACCACTTTAAACCCATAGGGAACGCGGATGGACGAAAGACTGTTCTGTCCAACATTCTGTGAACTCAATGAATATCGCCCGGGATAAAGTTTAGAGGCATTACCACGATAATTGCAATCGGAGTAAAGGGTGACATAGTCCTGGCTGAAAGCGGAAAGGGCGCCAGTGAACATCACCAAGAAGACAAACAGAAATCGTTTCATGATCAGGTATTTAAAAAGTGGAATGTGCATTATTTGATTGAATGTACAACTAGGGATTGCTCGTCCCAAAAACAGACTCACGCACCGCAGTACTATGCCTTCCCTCAGATCAAAAACCTACGGGCGAAAAAGCCAGCTTAGGTTTATAATGTGTTGATTATCAGAATATAATAAATAGTATACGTAGGTTGACCAGACACCCTAAATATTAGTTTATTATTTCATGTATACTCACTTGGTACAAATTATGAACATGTGTGTCAGGAAATAAGACGGTTTGGTGTCAAGATTTTGAGTTTTCAAAACTTGACACATTGTTGTTGCCTTAATATTGTGGACTTAAACGCAACATTTGATTGCAGGAATTTTCTGTTTTTCACTTTAAAATTGATGATGTAATGACCTCCAGATTTTTTACAGTGATCATGGCGGCGACGGTACTGGCTTCTTCTTGTAAGTCTACCCGGCCGGCGGCTGGATCCTCTTCGGTTAACGGACTCAGGGCAAACCTTGATTTGGTGAATGTGGTGGATGACAAGGTTCAGGTAACTGTATTCCCGCCTGCTTTAAGTGGAACAAGTGTTGATTACACTTTTGCCAGGATCATTCCTGGTACATATGCGATTGCAGATTATGGCCGATATGTAGAATCTGTGCAGGCTTTTGACAAGAATGGCGGGCAGCTTAAAGTGAACAAAAAAGACGTGAATACATGGACGATCAGTGACCCTTCACAATTACAGAAACTGATCTATTTGGTGAATGATACCTATGATAATGAGAAAGGGGATGCATTCTCAGAAGGTTCCACAACCATTTTTTCACCTGCCGGGACCAATATCCTTGCCGGTAAAAACTTTGTGTTGAACATGTGTGGTTTTGTGGGTTATTTCGAAGGGGCAAAAGATATTCCTTACAGCTTATACATCACACATCCAGAAGCGTTGGTTGCCTCTACTTCATTGAGTGACCTGGACAATACAGCTTCGAAGGATCTTTTTTCAGTACCGCGCTATGCAGAGATGGTGGATCATCCCATCATGTATGCTGCACCAGATATTGCAACGGAGAATATTGCAGGTATGGAAGTGATTCTGAGTGTTTACTCGCCAAGAAACAAGGCTATAAATGCTAAAGAGTTATTCCCGGAACTTTCACGGATGATGAAAGCGCAGAAGAACTATCTCGGTGCGATCAACAATACAAAAAAATATGCAGTGCTTACCTATATCACAAGTATGGGTGCCGATGATGCGAAGGGGCTGGGTGCTTTGGAACACAACACTTCTACTACTGCCACATTTGCAGACAATATGAAAAAGGATGAGTTGATCCATGTGATCTCACATGAGTTCTTTCATACCCTGACGCCTTTGAAAGTGCACTCAAGGGAGATCCAGGACTTCAACTTCAGAAATCCCGTGATGTCAAAGCATCTTTGGATGTACGAAGGTTTCACAGAATACTTTGCACAGCATTTTCAGGTACATGAAGGACTGGTGACCGAAGAAAAATTCTTCGCGGCCATGGCGGGAAAGGAGACCAACTCAAAGTCTATGTACAAGGATAATATGAGTTTTACCGAGATGAGCAAGAACGTGCTTGATCCAAAGGTGAAGTCGCAGTATCCCAACGTATATGAAAAAGGCGCTTTGATGGCCATGTGCCTGGATATCATTCTTCGCGAGAAAACCAATGGTAAGACCGGCTTACTGCATGTTATGGGTGAACTTGCAAAAAAATACGGCGATGAGAAACCTTTCAACGATGATGAGATTATTGATGAATTTACCCGGATGACTTATCCTGAAGTGGGAGATTTCTTACAAAGGCATGTGGTGAAAGGCGAGCCGATTCCTTATGAGGTATATCTTGCCAAGGTAGGTATGGCAAAAGCTACGGTACCCGTTCCAACGCTCACTGCATTTTTTGCAGACAAGCGCCAGCCGGTGATCGGAATAGATCCGAAAGAAAAACTGATCCTTGCCAATTCCATTCCAAATGATTTTTACAACTCTTTAGGTGTTAAACCTGGTGATGTTTTGCTGAGCTTTAATGGACAGGTGTTTGACGCATCAGATCCCACAAAAGTCCTGATGTCAGGTGTGGGTGTTGAAGAAGGCTCGGAAGGCGTGATGAAAATACGCAGGGATGGAAAAGAGATGGAACTTAAAGGCAAGGTTAAACTGAACTATGAGGATGGTCTGGGCTATAAAGTCACTGATCCATCGAAGGCAGCTTTGAAAAATGCCTGGTTGAAACAGTAGGCAAATCTATCAGGTTGGTGTAAGATGCGCTGACCCATTTATCTTTGTCATTGATCAATTGATCCGGACGCTATGTCATTCCAGGCATAGCGTCCGGCATATTAGGGCCTGAGGTTGCTTTCTTCAGCGTCTAATCGTTAATTTCGTTTGGATGAGCAAGCGTCCTAAAACCAGAAGAATTGTGCGGATTGTCCTGAGGATATTTCTGGGCTTGCTGCTATTGGTTGTACTTCTTGTTACGGTTGTGTTGCTTTTGCTCAGAACCGATTGGGGGAACCGGAAGCTCACGGGTTTTGCATCGTCTTATCTCTCTAACAAATTTGGGAGCAAGGTTGCAATTCAACATATCGATATCACCAATCTTTCATCGCCCCGGCTCATCGGGCTTGATCTTCGTGATCCGCAAGGTAACCTTGTCGCATCTTTTGACACCCTGCAGGTGGGGCTCAGCATAGAAGCATTGTTTACCAAATCCATCGACTTAAAACAAGTAAGTCTTTCGGGATTAAAATTGCGTGTGATTCGTTCTGCGGCAACCGGGAAGTTCAACTACCAGTTTATGGTAGATGCATTTGCCAGTGGTGATACCTCGACTGTGGATACCAGTTCAAGCAGCTGGCGATTTGCGTTGGAGGATATTTCTTTACGCCGGATCGATATCCAATACATTGATCAGCTCAGCAGGGATAGTTTTTTGGTAGCGTTTCAGTCTTTGAATACGTCTTTGAAGGGGAGTGATTTTTTTCACCCGAAGATCACCACTACACAGGTCCGGTTGGATTCCCTGAAGGCTTATATCCAGATCGGTGAGTCAACAAAACAGGAAAGCGGAGTACCCTCTGATGATCCAGTTCCTTTGCAGTTGGCGATCCGCGCCTTACAGGCAGGGTATGTGGACCTGAAATTACGGAGTGTCAACGAATCGATATCCATGCGATCTGTTGCGGGCTTATTAGACATTCAGCAGATTGGGTATGAAGGCAAGCAAGAACAGCTGACGATCCACAGTATACGGCTTGATGACCACGTGATGGATTTGAAGTATAAGGTGAGTGCAGAAGCAGACACATCATCGGAGACCTCTGCTTCAGCCTTTGTGTTGAAACTGGACAGCTTAGCGATCAACAGAAATCAATTGGCCATCCGGCAGGAGCCGATACCTAAAGTGGTGCCCCGTAGTTTTAATGCCGGAGACCTTGATCTTAAAGACCTGAACCTTTCTGCAAGCAATGTTTTTGTAAATGGGGATCAATACGGGGGAAAGATCAATGCGCTAAGGGTAGTTGAAGGACAGGGATTTGAGATCAGAAAATTTACGGGCGAATTGTTTTATGCGGATACTGCATTTCAGGCAAACAATGTTCAATTACTTACTGCTAAAAATGATATTGCATTTAATCTGGGAGTCAGTTATCCATCGCTTAACGCGTTGACGAAACAGCCTGCCAAAACAAAGCTCACCCTTGATGTAAAGCCTTCGGTGATCAAGCTCGATGAGTTCACGTATTTTGTTCCTGACCTGCGAAGTCAAAAAGAACTGCAGGGATTACTGACTGACCCTATCAGGATCAATGCTAAGGCCAGGGGCACACTGGATGATCTTCAGGTGTCTTCTTTTCAATTGCAACACCTGCGCAATAAGGTAAGTTTGTCCGGGAGGCTACTGCATGTCACGCAACCGGAAGCCCTGATCGTACAGGCACAGGTGAGTGAACTTTCCCTACAGAAGAATGACCTCAGAAAAGAATTGGGCAAGTTGATCCCTGATTCCCTCTGGGCCTATGTACCTGACGATGCCGTGATCAGGGGAAAGATCAATGGAAATGCCGATGATCTTACGATGGATTTGAACGCAAGGACAAGCCTGGGTAGTTTCACGGTGGCTGGCAATTTGAAGCAGCCTTCAGATGCCGTTCGTTCTGTGTATGATCTTCGGTTAACCACGCAGGACCTCGCATTACAAAAGATTCTGAAGGATAGTACACTCGGTCCCGTCACCGCCCAACTCAGTGTGAAAGGCGCTGGGTATGACATAGAAACCATGCGGGCCAGTGTAAAAGGAAATATAACCAAAGTAGTATACAATGGCTATGCTTATGGAGGAGTTGCACTGGATGGGAACATCAATCGCGGCCGGCTGGAGGCTAATCTACAATCCGGAGATCCGCATATGGATCTGGACCTGAACATTGCCGGGCAGATGGGCCAGCGCATTACAGACCTGATGGTTGATGCGGATGTACGAAAGGTAGACCTGATGGCTACTGGATTTATGAAAGAACCCTTTGTGGTGAGTGGAAAAATGAGCGTGGATGCCGATGTTATCGACAGTTCGCAGGCCAGTGGCAGTTTGCGACTTGATGACCTTACGATTGCCACCAAACAAAAGACCTATTTTCTGGATACGTTGGATATACTGGCATACCAATTTGCCGATACCCAGTTTGTGAAAATGAATACGCCATTCGGGTATGCCATCCTCAAGGGTCAGTTTCGGTTTGATGCGCTTCCGGAAGATCTTAAGACAGTTATCGAAGGGTACACAAAGACAACGGACACCATCGTGCATTTCGGGAAGCCGGCGTATATGGATTTCTTTGCCGATGTGCACATTCCGGACAGCCTCATTACCCTGATCCCGAACCTGAAAAAAGTATCCCCTTTTATTATGCGGCTGCAAATGGATACCCGTAAAAATTCCATTGTGGGTGGCGTGAAAATTCCTGAAATCGTGTACAGTGATTATTCCGTTGATTCATTGATGGTGGGGATCGGACAAGATGACTCCAAGCCATCGTTGAAGAGGGCAGCAGTGGCGGTTTCGGCAAACCGTTTTGCCAGTCCATGGGTGACCACCAATAAAATTTATATGGCGGGCATGATGGACAAGGGATTGTTTGATTGTGGTATCGTGTTGTTAAAGAAAGACGACAAGACCGTAAGCTATGGTATTCCCTTCAATTTTTACAATGATCCGGAACGACCCTATATCAGCTTTAAAGATTCGTTGGTGTTGAATACCTATGCCTGGAACGTAAACGAAGGCAATAAGGTATACCTGAGCCCCTCTCAACTGGGAGGCAGCAATCTTAAGTTATACAGGGGCAGTCAGGAGCTGAATATTTTTGCAGCGAAAGATAATATGGAAGGATTTCCGCTCTCCATTCAATTAAAGGGTTTTTATCTGGAGAGTTTGAGCGCACTCCTTGACACAGACAGTGCCCTGATCAAAGGCGAGGTAAATGCCTCCGCTGTATTCAACGGTTTTAGTCCACTCAATTTTACCAGTGACCTGCGGATCAAAGGACTGGCTTTTCAGCAGAGTGCATTTGGAGACCTCACCGTTGATGTGCATTCCGTTGAGCAGGGAAATTATGTTGCTAAGCTCGGCATACAAGGAGCGGGCAACGATGTTCAGATCAATGGCAACTATCAGTCTGAGTCAGGAGCACTTCAGGCAAAGGCGCAGATTGGTTCATTTAACATCGATCCAATATCTCCTTTTGTAAATACGTATGTTGATTCCCTGAAAGGAAGGCTTTCCGGAAATATTGACGTTAATGGAACCATCAGCCAGCCAGAGGTCAACGGTGCTTTGTCTCTTGATTCCCTGAAGATGATTTTGGTGACAACAGGCACCCCGATAAGCATACCTAAGGCAGATCTTTTGCTGGAGGGTCGGCAGATGAGAATCACGGATCTGAATATTCTGGATAGTGCGGGAAGACCTGCGGTGGTGCGGGGTGAAGTCAGGTTTAACCAATTTGACTCCCTGCAGTATGATTTAAAGCTGGAAACCAAGCGCTTTCTGATTGCGGGACACAAGCGTTATCCGCAACAAATACTATACGGTCCTTTAAGTATTTCTTCTTTGCTCACGGTGAAAGGGGATATCCACGGTGCAAAGGTCAATGGCAATATGGATGTCCTGGACAGTTCTTCGGTGACTTATGTGTACAGGGAATCAGAAGTTGCGAGTAATGCGGAAGGTTTGATAGAATTTTTTGATCCATCAGATAGCGCGCGGGGAACTGAAGTTGTGGTTGCCAAAAAACCGATCGCGTCAAAGTTTGCGCTGGATGTAAACAGTTATGTTTCGATCACGCCAAAATCGGCACTCAATATTGTACTAAGCGAGGAGTCCGGTGATAAAATCAGTGTGAAGGGTAAATCGAATCTCAATTTTTCGATGAATCCCTCCGGGGCTATGGAACTGGTAGGCAGCTATGAAGTGGAATCGGGTACTTATGATTTATCTATTGCCGGCTTGATCCATAAGGAATTCCTGGTGGATAAAGGCAGCACGATCACCTGGACGGGCGATGTGAAGAAAGCAAATGTAAACCTCACGGCAGTGTATAAAGTAAAGACAGATGCGGCTGAGTTGGTACAGGATATTGGATCGATGCCGGGCATTACCAAACAGAAATTTGACTTCCTGGTATATATGGATATTTCGGGGGACCTGTTGAAGCCGGATATCAAGTTCAGGCTCGATATGAAAGAAGATCAGCAAGCTGCATTTGACGGCATGGTGTACACGAGGATCAAGCAAGTCAACAGTGTGCCGTCGGAACTCAATAAACAGGTGATGGGCTTATTGGCACTGCAGACATTTATTGCGGACAATCCATTCAGTTCAGTGGGAGGCGGCAATTTGCAGACGGAGGCCTTTAGTACAGCAGGAAACCTGTTGACCCGTGAGCTGAATAATTTCATCGGCAACTCCATCAAGGATGTGGATATAGATATTGGACTGGACATCCGGGATGATTACACATCGGGGAGTGCAGTGAGGCGTTCAGACCTAAAGGTAGGTTTGGCCAAATCATTCAACAACAACAGGCTGAATGTTTATGTAGGCAGCACTTTTGCACTGGAAAATCAAAACCAGCAACAGGATTTATTGAGTGGTCTTGCAGGTGACGTGAGCATTGAATATTTGCTGACCAGGGATGGCCGCTATCGTTTGAAAGGATACAGGATCAACAAGCATGACCTCACCTTTAACGGAGTGGTGGTAGAAACAGGAGCAACTTTTGTGGTGGTGGTGGAATTCAATAAACTCAAAAATGCGTTCAGACGCAAGAAAGATTCATAAGCAGGGTATAGCGTGATAAAGTATTTCCATATCGTTGGGTTAATGGTTGCAGGATCACTGATGATGCTGGCATCCTGCAGTGTGTCTAAGCATATTCCGCCCGGCGATAGGCTCTACGGGGGAGCCATCATTACCGTTGATTCCGCGAAATTACCTTCAGACATCAAGGAAGAAATATCCTCACTTCCCAGACCTAAGCCCAATGCGAATATTTTAGGAATACGGTATAAACTGATGTTTTACGATGCAGTGCCGGAAAGCACCCGGAAGAAAGGGTTTTTTCAGCGCATATTCAAAAACATGACGGAGCCACCCGTGTTGTTCAGCAATGCGAAGCCAGCGCTGAGTGTTACAAGGATCAAAAACAGATTGTTTGATTTTGGGTATTATCATCCCAATATCCGTTATGATACGGTCCTTAAAAAAGAAGTGGCCTATTGGAAATACATGGTTAATCCGGGAACGCGCTATACCATCCGTTCTATTCATTTACCGGATGACAGTAGTGAGGTTACTTCGATCATCAGAGCGATTTCAAAAGAGTCCCTTTTGAGGGAAGGAGATTTTCTGGAGACAGAAAAATTGAACAATGAGCGGGCAAGGATTGATGATACCCTGAAGAGCAGGGGCTACTATTTTTATTTTCCTGAACAGATCCTTTTTCGAGTGGATACCCTGCACCAAGGTCAGGCAGATGTTTTCCTCCGATACAGGGATGATGTACCCCCAAGTTCAATGCAGCAATGGAAAATAGGGGATATCTCGATCTACGGTAATTATTCATTGCAAAAAGACTCCGTTATTCAGACGCAGACCGGAACGCGGATCAACAAATTCACCATCATAGACAAAACCAATAAATACAATTATGGCGTGTATGACCGGGCGATTCTTTTGGAAGAAGGACAATTGTATCAAAAGGAATTGCACGCACTTAGTATTGAGCGATTAATGAATCTGAACACATTCAAATTTGTGAAGTTTCAGTTTTTTCCCGATTCATCAGAGGGTGAAAACAATCTACATACCAAGGTGTATATCACGCCGATGAAGAAGAATACCCTCAGGCTGGAAACTTCAGTGAATACCAAGACCGGTAATCTTGTTGGATCTGAGATAGCGATAAAGTGGCGGAATGTTAACCTTCTGAAAGGTGCTGAGATCCTTGACTTTAAAATCAGTGCCGGATTTGATGCGCAATTGGGCGGTAAGAAGATGCAATCGCCCAATGCCTATACCTTTAAAACAGATCTTACTTTTTACCTGCCGAGGATTGTGCCTTACTTTAAAGTAGTGACCGGGAGAAATTCGTTTATTCCGAGGACGGGTATCGGTCTGGGGGCGGAGTATTTGCAGCGCCCCGATCTCTACACCTTGCGTTCATTGAAGGCTAGTTTGGATTACACCTGGAAATTTAAGAATACAACGGAACATACGCTACGTCCTATTCGGATTCAATCCATCAATCCTACTACCATCACGGCTAAGTTCGATAGTATTCTTCAGCAAGACCAGGCGCTGAAGGCTTCTTTTGAAAGACAACTGATCATCGGAACCCAGTATATTTTCAATTTCAACAACACCTTCATGAACAAGCGTTTGACATACTGGGGGCGGTTTTCCGTAGGGAGCTATGGCAATCTTATTTCAGCGGTAAGCCGGAATAAGGCTGATACGCCTGGATCCATAAAGTTTATGAATGTGCCCATTTCGCAATTTGTCAGGATTGAGGCAGAAGGCAGGGTGTATTACCAGCTGACAAACCGATGGACCTGGGTGAATCGTGTGGTCCTGGGTTCAGCCATTGCTTATGGCAATAGCGTTGTTGCACCGTACAATGAACAATTTTTTATTGGTGGCAGCAGCAGTGTGCGGGCATTCCGCATCAGGACGCTCGGTCCGGGAAGTTACCATACGGAACAGTCGGCTTTCCAGGCCAATGAATCTGGTGATGTGAAGATTGAAGCCAATTCAGAATTCAGATACAATCTTGCCAGTAAAATAAAGCCGGCGTTTTTTGTAGACGCAGGTAACATCTGGTTCAGGCGGGAGCCACCAGACAAGCCAGGCAGTAAGTTTAGTTCCGCCTTTCTTAAGCAGATAGCTGTGGGTGCCGGTTTGGGTTTGCGGTTAGACTTCTCCGTGATGTTGCTGCGCTTTGATTTTTCGATTCCACTTCGCAAGCCATGGTTCCCGGAAGGTGAGCGATGGGTTCTGGATGAAATTGATCTGGGCAGTAAAACCTGGCGAAAAGAGAACCTCATCCTCAGTGTGGCCATCGGCTATCCTTTCTAGCTCAGTTCCTAAATACTGACATCGAAAAAATGCCCAGTCAAATGGCTCTATGGGCTTTCCGTACTTATTCTGAGCAGTTTCACAAAATGGGACAACAAGGATGCCCGGACTGAGGAATTTAATCCCTGTCCAGCATTATTTTTGATATACTGTATTCATCAGGTGCAGTGGCATGCGGTTCGTATGAACCTAATGCTTTCTGTTGCATCAGTTAACACCTTTCAAACAAAAACTACAAGTATGAAGAAAATTATTGCCGTTGTTCTGGCGTTTATGACGGTTCAATTTGCCATCGCGCAGAAACCTGTCAAGGATCACTACACTGTTAGTGGTGGTTTGCTCGGTGCAGCCAACTTTTCAAAGTTTAATGTTTCCGATAATTCCAATGTAAAGTATGATTACAAGTTTGGCTGGGGTGCCGGTGGCTGGCTGAATATTCCATTGGGCCATACTTTCTCCCTTGAGCCTCAGGTGTTGTACAATAGTCTGGGATATAAATCAGACCAGACTGTTTATTTAGCAGATGGCAGCGGACAATATATTTCTGTACCTGTCTTATTGAAGGTGGGTCTTGGAAAAAATTTCGCACTCACCGCTGGTCCACAGTTTGATTTTTTGATGGGTATTAAGGATAAGAACAACAACAATGTAAAAGAAGACTTTACCGGTACCAGCATCTCTGGAAACTTTGGTCTTGAAGTTTTCCCCCACGCACGCGTCACGCCTTTCGCGCGCTACATCATTGGTTTCACCAATATGGATAACACGAACAACCCAAATGTAGTGGGACAGTGGAAGAATTCAAACATACAGGCCGGCCTCAAGTTTAGGTTGTTTGGAAAACACATTGATGGCGATAGTGATGGTGATGGTGTCATCGATCCAAAAGACAAGTGCCCCACTGTTGTTGGTTTGGCAAGATATGATGGTTGCCCTATCCCAGACACAGATGGTGATGGCATCAACGATGAAGAAGATAAATGTCCCTCTGTTGCCGGCTTAGCCAAATATGGTGGTTGCCCTATTCCAGATACCGATAAAGACGGCATCAATGATGAGCAGGATAAATGCCCAACCGTTGCCGGCTTAGCCAAATATGGCGGTTGCCCTATTCCTGATTCAGATAAAGACGGATTGAATGATGAAGAGGATAAATGTCCAACCGTTGCAGGCCTGGCCAAATACCAGGGTTGCCCTATTCCGGATACTGACAATGATGGTGTGAACGATGAAGAAGACAAATGCCCCACCATTGCAGGTCCTGCAGAAAACGGTGGTTGCCCCAAGATCAACTTCAATGCTGCCGCCGTTCAGTTTGTGAGCGGAAGTTGCACACTGACCACTGGTGCCAAGGCTGAGTTGAATAAGCTCGTGAAGATCCTCAATGAAGAGTATCCAGATGTGAAGATTGCCATTGAAGGCCATACGGACAATACAGGCAAGGCTGAAAAGAACCAAAGTCTTTCAGAATGCCGCGCCAATGCCGTGAAGAGCTACCTGGTGAGCAAGAAAGTGGCAGGGGAGCGCCTGAGTGCAGCAGGATTTGGCCAGGATAAGCCTGTTGCTGACAACACTACCAAAGAAGGTCAAGCGAAGAACCGCAGGGTGGAATTCCATGTGAGCCAGTAATAGTACTATTTATCTAACGATAGAGGGAGACCAGGGTTAACCTGGTTTCCCCCTAACCTTTTTAAAATATGAATCAATTATGAAGAGTTTCAAAGCAATTTTAATGTTAGTATTGTTCAGCGGGATCGTTGGAATAGCAAGTGCACAAGTTGTCAATATTCCTGCTGCAGCCAAGGAGCATTTTCTTAAGACGTATACCAGTGCTCAAAGTGTTGATTGGAGCAACAATGTTTCAAACTATACGGTGCGATTTAAGAACGGCGGCGCAGATATGCGGGCGCACTACAGACTGGACGGAACTTGGAATTTTACAGAGACCCTCTTGACAACGGGCGATATCCCTAAATCGGTGAAATCATCTTATGATAAAAGCCGGTTTTCAGATTGGGAAATTGTTTCTGTAGCCAAAGTTGATAACGACAATAAAGAGCAACTTTACCGTATCGAAGCCAAAAAAGGCATTGCAAAGGAGTTCGTATTCTACAATAAAAAAGGAAAGGAAATTAAGACAGCCGCAACACTTTAATTACTATTCATACCAAAACCTGCATTTATGTCATTGGATCTACTCGGACTTGTAAAAGGTTATTTCAATAATGACCTTATTGATAAAGCCGCCTCTTTTCTCGGAGAAGATAAAGCATTGGTCAGTAAAGGTATTGATTCCATTATTCCTGCGTCTCTGCTGGGTATTATCGGCAAGGCCGAAGGTGGTAATGCCAGTTCATTATTGAACCTTGCATCCACAGCTGCTGATAGCGGTATTCTCAGTGATATACCCGGTACGTTCATGAAAGGTGGTGGGGGTATTCCATCATTTGCGCCCAGCCTGATCACCGGTTTGTTCGGGGATAAATTTGGCGGACTGGCCAACGCTGTGTCTGGCTTTACAGGTTTGAAAGGTTCAACGGTTTCTTCTTTGTTTGGCACTGTTGTCCCTGTGGCACTTGCTGCATTAGGTAAATATGCAAAGGATAACAATACCACTCCCGGTGCAGTTTCTTCACTGCTGGGTGGAATGAAGTCTCCTGTTTTAGGTGCTCTTCCTTCTGGTTTGAATGTATCCCAGTTCTTTAGCAGTTCATCCACAACAGCAAGTCCGGCACCAGTTGAAGAGAAGAAGAGTTTAAATCCTTGGTGGCTGATCCTCGCGCTGGTAGGTGCTGGTTTGATTTTCTGGTTGGCTAAAGGTTGCGGTAAAGGCGATAAGCCTGCAGAAACAGCTACGGTGATCCATGATACGCTTACGAAAGTTGACTCTGTAGTGATAATGAAAGAGCCCGCCAAAGTGAAATTGCCCAATGGTGTTGAATTAGATGCCTATAAGGGTGGTATTGAAGATTTGTTGGTAGCCTTCATTCAAGATGCAGAAGCGCAGCCTGGTAAAGACAACTGGTTTGACTTCAACGACCTGAACTTCAAGTTTGGCACCGCGGAGATCAATGCAGATAGCCGGAGAGAAGTTGACAATCTGGTGCAGATCCTGAAAGCCTTCCCTAAAGCGAAAATTAAAATTGGAGGCTATACTGATAATATCGGTGATGAAGCGGCCAATAAGAAATTGTCTTTGGAAAGGGCGCAGGCAGTGCAAAAGTTGTTGGCTGATGCAGGCGTAAATGCGCAGATTGAGGGTGCAGAAGGATACGGTTCTGAATTTGCTAAATATCCTCCAAGTGCTCCCGAAATGGATCGCGTGAAAGACAGGCGTGTTTCCGTTTCCGTGAGGGCAAAATAAATGTTGATGTAGTCTTTATGGAGCCTGCCAGATTTTTGGCAGGCTTTTTATATTTGAATCATGAATACGAATTGTTTGACACGGCTCAGAAAGGCAGTTTTTATAGTTTTTATAGGTCAATGTTGTTTATTGAGCACTTTGTCTGCTCAATTCTGGGGTGCAAAGCAATCTAGACCTGTGAACACGCCTAAAGACTCTCTGAAAAAAGGCGAGTATGTATGGACGCCGGAATTTTCTCCGCAGGGTCCTATTCTTGTCACCGTAAGCCTGGATGAGCAGATGGCTTACGTCTTCCGGAATGGTACAAGGATTGGCATGGCAAATATTAGTACAGGAAAAACGGGTCATGAGACGCCAACGGGTGTTTTTGTTACTATCCTGAAAGATGCAAAACATCGATCGAAAAAATACAACAACGCCCCAATGCCCTACACGCAGAAATTCACTGACTACGGTGTTGCACTGCATGCAGGTGGTTTGCCAGGTTACCCATCTTCTCATGGTTGTGTGCATCTGCCCAGTGTTTTTGCGGAACAGTTGTTTAAAGCGGCACCTTTAGGTATGACAGTGGTGGTGACCAACCACGCCAGATTCCCGGAGTATGTGAATCATCCTTTTTTCCTCAGCCCTGTGCTTCCCGGCGGAAAAGCAGAAGAACACCAACGGCTTGCAACGGATGAGAAGTATCGATGGAATCCGGAGAAATCAACAACAGGCCCTGTTTCCGTATTGGTGAGCAAGGCCGATGAAAGAATAGTGGTGTTACGGAATGGAATCGAGATCGGCAGAAGCCGGATTCAATTTAAGGTTCAGGATTCTGTCGGCACCAATGTCTTCGTAGCTATGCGGGCCAGCAACGCTCAAAATTGGGAGTGGATGAAACACACCCTCGAAGACCGGCATTATGCGGCTGTTTTCAATGTAAACTCAACATTGCCGATCGCACAGGTTATAATGCCGGATGGATTTCGGACTCAACTGGAGTCTGTTGTTGGTGAAGGCACCACGGTGGTGATCACGGACAATCCCATACTTAAGAAAACCACAGGCAAAGAAATGGCAGTGTTAAGTTCACACCATTAAGTTATTTCCCATCGGCTATTTCACCCGTTTTTCTAAGCTCGCTTTTGATGAGTTGTGCTGAGTAACCTGTAGCCGCAATCACTTCCTGCATCGGCTTCCCTTCGCGAAGCATTTGTTTGGCGAGGTTCATCTTCACGGTTTTTAAAAATTTCCCCGGCGTGGTGTTGAATGATTTGAACATTCGATTTAACTGAACCGTATTGGTATGCAAATGGTCCGCGAGGCCTTCAACGGTCTGGATATTGTAGGTCAGGATATCCTGCTCAATTTCTGCCATTCCTAAGGTTTTCTTTGGCCGGTTATCCGCAGGCAAAAGGATTTTTCTCTGCTTTCTGATATAGGATATCACAAACCAGGCGATTAGGGAAAATGCGATCACGCCAATGACACCGGCAACGGTCAGTTGCCGATTCTGTACCTTCACCTTGTGGATGGCTGCAGGAATGTTCAGTTTCGAAACGGACCATGCCTCTATCACATAGAGGCCGTTGATTGATCCTGCATACACCGTATCATTAAAATAGGTAATCGCGCCCCGGTTGAACTCAACGTTTTTGATGAAAGGAATGATGATATCTTCATTTTGGGGAATGACGAAAAGACCTCCATCTGTAGCCACCCATAGGTTTTGCTGACTATCCGTGACTACCCCGGAAGTCTGTTTTACTTTGAGCGTCTTAGTGATCTGGTGCTGGTCAAAGCTGTAAAAGTGTACACCGTCAAGAGCAGCCAGATATAGTCCTTCTGCAACCGGAAAAATATCCCTGACCCTTTCACCAACATCACAAAGTAGTCGCGTTTTTCCGTTCCATATCGAAAACAATTTTCCCTCTGCAGTCGTGAAGAGAATAGAGTCCCCCAAGACCTCCAGATCTGTGAACTCTTCGTTCAGCGCGAGGGCTTGTACCCCGGTCTCAGCATGGTATGTACAGATGGAGTTGGTGAGCATGATCATCATTGTATCTTTTTTCATGATCGCTTTTCTCACTTTACCCTCCTGAACGCCGAAGTTGATCGGGAGGTGAACAAAACTATCTTTTGGGGATAAGCCAAATAGAAAATCCGACGCGATAACATCTCCCAGGGAAGAATGCAAGAAGTTTCCGTTGGAATGTCCAAGACCTTTGGCTTTCACCATTGCCGAATCCTGGCGATGAAGGAAAATCCCACCGTACGTACTGTAAACGGATAGTCCGGATTCTTTGAAGATGTGCCTGATGCTTAGATCTGAAAAAATAACGCTGTAGGTTGTGTTGATCTGGTACTCAAACAGGGATCCTGCAGTGCAGACAAACATCGTATTCCCATCCGTTACAAGGGTGGCATTGGTTAGTGCTCTTTGCGGGATAAGTTCCTTCATAAACCGCAGGTCCTCGTAGAAATACTCCTTAGGAATGTAATCATGCTCAAAGAAATCTTTGTCGTAGAAAACAAAGTATTTTTTATACTCCCCAGACATCATCTCCCAGGCGCTTTTGTCTTTTCGATAAATATGAGAACCTACCTTGGCATAAACCTTCCCATTTGCCAGAAACACATTATTAACCGGTTCCTCAAAGTGATGTTTTGTGATGAAAATAGTGTCGTTTGCAGATAAATGGCCGGTGCCTAGTATGAGTAACCCCACCGCCAACCAGCTGAAAACTGTCTTTTTCAACTTGATTGAAACAGGGTATTTAGGGGGCAAACGCATTAAAATAAAAGTTTAACGATTCGGAATGCGAAAAAATAACACAAAAAATTACAGAAATAACAGGATTTCGTCAAGCTTTAATTTTATTTATAGCCGAAAAGTTGATGGGCTTCAGTATCATTTTCAATTTTGCATTGGTGATTAGGGACGAAACCTAGTAATCTTTGGCCGACCAAGCGGATTTACAGTACTAATGATAAATAAGCATCATTCGTTTATTCAGATTAAACCAATTACATGACACAGGCATACCAGGATTCCAATCGGGTAAATAGCACCCAGATCGTTGCCGAATGGCCGTTGAAGGTCAAGCCGGTTCAGGAACCAGATCTTGAACAAGCTGGATCTCCCGCAGTACCAAAGCAGTTCATTTTGGTGAAACATGATTACCGAACGGTGAAGATTAAGATTGAGGACGTATTGTATTTTGAAGGCAAGGGAAATTATGTCTCGATCTATACCCGGGAAAAAGTGATCGTTACTCTATTGACGATGGGCAAGTTGGAACAGATCTTGTGTGCCTATGGATTCTTTCGTATCCACAAGTCTTATGTCGTTTCTTTCCGTCATATAGAGGCGTTTTGGAACGAAAAGCTCCAGGTCAACGGCCGGAATATTCCTATAGGTGGGCAGTATCGGGAGCGATTTCAACAATACCTCAACCGGCTCAGTATCCCTATCTACTAAAGGATGGCTCAAAAAGGCGTATTTGTTATTTAAAACCCCTGTTTTTTCATTCGAATGCTTGGATTTATGGGCGTCATTGGCCTAAGTAATATCTTTGCGCCACATGCAGCCTTCGATTTCTATCATAACTGTCAATTATCGGTCCTGGAACAGGTTGCGGCAATGTTTGGACAGTGTGCATCTCCAGGAAGGGCCCTTGGTTGAAATGATAGTTGTCGATAATCATTCTGACGATGGGATGGCAGCATCCTTTACTGGGGAATATGGCTGGGTTCACTTCGTTCTTCAGCCAATCAATGGTGGATTTGCCCAGGCATGTAATAAGGGAGCCTCGGTTGCCAGAGGCAAATGGCTGCTTTTCCTCAATCCAGACTCAGTTCTGGAGCCGGGTGTTTTGGATTCCCTTCTCAGAAGAGTAGAGCAGGAGCCTGATTGGAAACTGGTGGGCATACGACAGTATGATGATGACGGGAAAGATCAACACCAATTTGGGAACTTTCCCAGATGGTGGACGGTGTGGCCTCAGATGAGAACCATTGAAAGGTTGCTTCGCGGGAAGGAAAATTATAAGCACTATTTAAACACGGCACCTGTCAGTTATCCCGACTGGATATCCGGCTGTTTCATATTGATCCGGGAAAGCGACTTCCGTTCTCTCGGTGGTTGGGATCAGCATTTCTGGATGTATTCCGAAGACATCGATCTCTGTAAACGGGCATCAGACATAGGGTGGAAAAGGGTGATGTATAATGAAGTGAGATGCCTGCATGCACATGGCGGATCATCAAGGATAAACGTTGCCACCAAGGCCATGACTAAAAGCGAAGTGATCAGGTCTGAATATCGTTATATACATAAGCATTTTTCAGGATTAGGAAAAGGTTGTGGGTTACTGACCCTTTTTCTCGTAAGGGGAATTGAACTGATCCTGGCTGCACCGTTTTCTGCCGTGCGCAGAAAAATGCTGGTGAACCTGACTACCGGTAAAGCGCAACCGAGGGTTGGATTTGAGCTTCCGGAGATGTGATCACAAAATGTTGATTTTTCTCGGTCAAAATGCCCAGTGCCTAATGCCCAATGCCAATAAAGAAAGGCCCCTTTCGAGGGGGCCTTTCTTTATTCTGTGGGAGTTGACGGGTTCGAACCGCCGACCCTCTGCTTGTAAGGCAGATGCTCTGAACCAGCTGAGCTAAACTCCCTTTTTGCGGACGGCAAAGATAGGAATATCAGATGTAGCACCCAAAAAAAATGAAAAAAAATTAGCCATGATTGGCCCTGATCCAATCATATAGACGGTAAACATTTTTTGTTTCAAACAAGGCTGTACCAGCATTCATTGTGGCAGCAGTACCGCAAGCCACGCCAAACATCACCACTTCCTCCAGGCTTTTTTGCTGGCTCAGCATCCAGGCCATACCCGCCACCATACTGTCGCCCGCACCAATGGTGCTTTTCTTTTTCACCGTAGGCGCCTGGATCCTTTTCACCAATCCTTCCGAAACCAATAATGCCCCGGCAGGACCTAATGACACCACCACCACCTTTGCCTTACCCTCTTTGACGAGCTGCATCGCGGCTTCTTCCACTTCGTGTAACTGAAGTTCTTCCTTGCCCACCCATTGACTTAATTCTGACAGGTTGGGCTTCACCATATAAACACCCACCTCCAGCGCTTTGGACAACGCTGCACCGGAACTGTCTATCAGTAATTTCAATTGTTTTTTCCTGGCAACGGCAGCTACATTAGCAAGGAAATCATCAGGGATGCCTGATGGCATGCTTCCACTCACTACCAGCATATTCACAGATGCAGGCAACTGCTCCAGGGCTTGTAAACATTGTTGAATTTGTTCAGCATTCATGGATGGCCCCGGCATCACAAATCGGTATTGCGCATTGGTGGATGATTCCGCAACGGAAAAGTTCTCCCTGGTTTCGCCATGTACCGGAATGGCAAGGGAAGGGATTGAAAGTTGATCCAACAATTCCTTCAACAATGCGCCGTTTCTTCCACCGGAAGTGAACAAGGCAAGAGAGTCACCACCTAATTTACGGATGGCTTTGCTGACGTTGATCCCGCCACCGCCAGCTTCCACGAGTAGTTCTGTGCACCGCACTTTTTTCTCCGGCTGAATCTTATCCGTACCTGTGCTTTTGTCAATCGCAGGATTAAGCGTAACCGTTACTACCATAGGTAAATTGTTTGAAGTGTTAGATCCGCCAGTCTAAGATCTGGTTCACCCACTCTTCCCGATATGGGGTGGTGATGCGGATATAATTATCGGTGTATCCTTCCATCATGCCTTCTTTGGCACTTCCTTCGAAAAGAACCTTCCTCGTTTGTCCATGATGCTGCGCCGTGAAGTGCTGCATTTTCATGTAGGATAAATTTCGCAGGATCTTGTTGCGTTCGTTTCTCACAGGAACAGGCACCACTGGTTCTATCTCGAGAGCCCTTGTATTGTCCCGCTCCGAATAAGTAAATACATGGAGGTATGAGATATCAAGGCTGTGAAGAAAGTCAAAGGTCTCCTGAAAATGCGTATCTGTTTCTCCAGGAAATCCCACGATCACATCCACACCGATGGCGCAATGTGGCATTAGTGATTTGATCAGCTGGACGCGCTCCGCATAGAGTTCCCGCTTATATCTCCTGCGCATCGCACCCAGAATGGTGTTGCTTCCGCTTTGCAGGGGAATATGGAAATGGGGCATGAACCTATCACTCTCTGCCACGAGTTGAATGATGTCACTGGTGAGCAGATTGGGTTCTATCGATGAGATCCTGTATCTACTGATCCCGTCTACCTGATCCAAGGCCTGACATAGTGAATAAAAGTTTTCCGAAGACTTCAGGTCTCCATCGGGCCCTTTTCCAAAATCTCCCAGATTAACGCCTGTCAACACAATTTCTTTCACGCCTTGTTTTGCCAGGTCTTCTGCATTTTTCACCACATTGACCACAAGATCACTCCTGCTTTTTCCGCGTGCCATCGGAATGGTGCAGAAACTACAGGTGTAATCACAGCCGTCCTGCACTTTCAAGAAAGTACGGGTACGATCATTCATGGACCAGGACGCATGAAAACCAGTGACTTCATCAATATCACAACTGGAGATTTTTGCCGAGTCGCCCTTAGTGAGCTCCCGGATATGCGCACCCATGTTAAACTTCTCTGCAGCGCCCAATACGAGGTCAACCCCCGGGATCGCGGCAATCTGTTCCGGTTTCAGCTGGGCATAGCAACCCGTGATCACAATGAAAGCTTCCGGTGACCGACGCTGTATCCGGCGTACGATCTGCCGGCATTCTTTATCGGCATTGTCCGTAACAGAACAAGTGTTGATCACATAGACATCTGCTGCGTCCTCAAAAGCCTTCTTTTCGAAACCATCTTTCTCCGCCAATCGGGCAAGGGTAGAGGTTTCGGAAAAATTGAGTTTACACCCGAGGGTATGGAATGCTATGGATTTGGTTTCGGCCATGGAGCGGCAAAGATACAAAGGACCTATGATTTTGCTATCTTGCTTTGATGAGATGGGTTTTCCGGATTTTGGGCCTGCTGATGTTGTTGATGTTATTGCTGATCCTGCTGAGGCCGGCGGCACCAGTGAGCGATGGGAGCGGCCAAACCCGGCCCAACACATCTGATCCTGCCAGTACGGGCCGGGAAGGGCTCCAGCGCAATGCCAGCCAGGTCATTTATACCGAACATGCCCGCTGCAGGATGGGGTGCAGGAGTATCTCGGAACAAGAAGTGCGGGATATCCTCAAGAACGGCACCATTAATTACCAAAAATCGGACCTTCGGGGCAGCCCGGATCCCAAATACGCCGTTGAAGGCAACACGGCAGACGGCCAACGGGTGAGGATGGTCTTTGCACAAAGTCCGAGGGGAGTGGTGGTGGTAACGGTGATCGACCTTGAAAAAGAATGGCGTTGCGATTGTAAATAAACAATGAGAAAGATTTTTCGATTTCTATACCTGAGTTGGTCGATTTTCTGGTTTGTGCTGGTCATGATCCTGATCTTCCCGTTGGTGATCATGGGTTCCTTTTTTGGACCGATACGAGGCGGCAATTTTATCTTCCGTCTCCTGCATCTTTGGGGTGATATATGGTTTTTCCTTGCGGGTATCCGC
>JBKCVJ010000155.1:0-4697 GCA_046317915.1 Sphingobacteriales bacterium | reverse complement strand
CGAAACTCTTTCCGCCTCATTCCCCTTTTCATCATGGTAGGTCCGCTGCCGGGTTTGGCATCAGACATGAGTGGTGCTCTCGCCATCTCCAAATGGAAAGGATGGTCTGACACGATGGGAATGGCAACCTTCACAAGACGGTTGATATCCCTTAGGTATTCTTTTTCTTCTGCATCGCAAAAGCTCAAAGCGATTCCTGTTGCGCCCGCACGGCCGGTACGGCCAATACGATGCACATATGTTTCAGGTACATTCGGGAGTTCATAATTAATCACGTGAGTGAGGTTATCTACATCGATACCCCTTGCGGCGATGTCTGTAGCAACCAATACCCTCGACTTCCCGTTCTTGAAATTAGACAATGCACGTTGACGTGCCTGTTGTGATTTATCACCGTGGATGGCCTCGGAAAAAATACCTGCCTTGTTGAGGTCGCGCGTTACACGATCTGCACCGTGTTTGGTCCTGGTAAACACCAACACCCTTTCAATACCACCTTCTTTCAGAAGATGCACCAGAAGTTTGCGCTTATCGGCCTTGTCAACATAATACATCGCTTGCACCACGGTCTCCGCAGTTGATGATACCGGCGTTACTTCCACCTTCACAGGATTCTGCAAAATGGTGTTGGCCAGTCTCGCGATCTCCGGAGGCATGGTGGCTGAGAAGAATAAAGTTTGGCGTTCCATTGGAAGCTTTGCCACGATCCTCTTCACATCATGAATGAAACCCATGTCCAACATACGGTCTGCTTCATCCAATACAAACTTCTCAATATGATCCAACGAAACATGTTTCTGCTGCATCAGGTCCAACAAGCGGCCCGGTGTTGCAATCAGGATGTCAATGCCAGCCCTCAACACATTCACCTGGGGATTCTGCGCAACACCGCCAAAGATGACAGCATGTTTCAGTTTTAATCCTTTACCGTATGCATTGAAGCTTTCATCGATCTGAATAGCCAGCTCACGGGTAGGTGTAAGCACCAATGCCCTGATCACCCTGCGCTGTTGCGGCTCAGTTGATTCGTGAAGGAGCTGTAAAATAGGTAATGCAAAAGCCGCCGTCTTACCGGTACCTGTCTGTGCGCAACCCAAAAGGTCGCGTCCTTTCAACAGTTCAGGAATGGCTTGTTGCTGAATGGGCGTAGGCTTCTCATAGCCCTCTGTCGCCAAAGCGGTTTGGATGGGCTCAATAAGCCCTAAATCTTTAAATAACAAAACAATAAAACTTTAAAAGTGAACATCCGAAACAGATCAGATGGTATATAATCTAACCTTAATTGACGAGAAATTCTTTGCACGGAAGGATGTCCAGTCGAACGGAGAGAGTATATGAATGGAACAAAGATACATTTATTTCCCGAATTACCGCCTGCTGCCAGATCAGCTGTTTTGTAGAACATAATGCGCATAAGAAGACGAAAGGCTCAAACACGCATTAATTAAACGTTAATGAATTGCGTTTTACTCAACCGGATGGACTTGCTGGTGTTGTTTTTGTCTTAACCATTTCGATCAAATCAAAAAAGTATGAAGAAGATTATTGCAGGATTGTTTGTTTTTGTAGCCGTATTGTCAACAAAAGCAAATGCACAACAGAAAGACATCGTTGATGTAGCTGCAGGTTCACCTGCGCACACTACACTGGTTGCAGCCGTTAAAGCAGCTGGCCTTGTAGAAACACTGAAAGGCAAAGGCCCTTTCACAGTGTTTGCACCAACAAATGATGCTTTCGGAAAACTTCCGGCTGGCACAGTAGAAACACTGCTGAAGCCTGAAAACAAGGCCGCACTCACTGGTATCCTCACTTACCACGTAGTAGCTGGTAAATTAGATGCGAAAGCCGTTGGCGCAGCCATCAAAGCTGGTGGTGGTAAAGCAGAACTTACAACCGTTGCCGGTGGTAAACTCACTGCATCAGTTGAGAATGGTAAAGTGAAAATCACAGATGCAAAAGGAAACAGCGCATATGTAACCGCTGCTGACCTTAATGCAAGCAATGGGGTGATCCATGTAATTGATAGCGTATTGCTGCCTAAATAAGTATCACGCTACTTATTAATGTAAAAAGGATCCCCGAGGGGGTCCTTTTGCATATGGTAAACATAGGAAAATCTAGTTGCTCCAGGGATCGCAGTACCACTGCATCTGATCCATCGCCTGGAAGTATGACATCCGGTTATCACGTACATCTGCATTCATCAGGTATCCTTCAGAGCGATTGTAAAAAGTTCTTACACCCCACTGGTTAAGATCACCATAGATCACGGCACCCCTCACCGGGGCAAGGCCACCCCAGCTGCGCAGCAAGCTGTATCCACGTACCGTCTCCACTACAAAAAAGTCACAGTTGAATGACGAAGCCACTACTATACCACGCTCTTTCTTCAACCACTCCGTCTCATCAATCGGCGGTCTCACCAATTCTTCCTTTGAACAGGAAGCCAGCAAAAGAACCAATGGAAGTACGAGCAGAAAAAGTCTTTTCATATGTGTTTGCGTTTGACATTTATTAGACGCGCATGAGGCAATAAAGACTCATAACATTTGGTGAAAGTGCTGGCTTAGCATTGGGCCAACCTTGTATATTCATCTGGTTATCATTGACTTAAGTTCAAAAAATGATGAGTAGAAAAACTGTTTCGCCTAACCAAGCCGGACACCCGAATAACTGCAACGGATCAGTTGGCTTTGAACAATAAGTTCATTGTATGTTAAGGTCCATGAATTAACCATTGCTTCAGCCAGGTGACAGCGTTACCGTGATTCCCTATGTACACTGCGGTAAATGCATTGCCTGCCGCCGCGGTGCCACCAACTGTTGCGCGCAATTAGAGGTGCTGGGTGTGCACATCGATGACGGCATGCAGGAGTATATCTCGGTACCCAAGGATTTAATCATGGCAGGAGACGACCTTGATGCCAGATCTTTGCTGGTCAGGCTTTCCCGGCATCTATTGAATACTATTTACACTTCTTCGCATTCCCGTCGCAAAGGCAGAGACCCATTCATCCCAGAAAGCGGGCATCCTGTAACAGTTAACTTTTTCTTGGCGCAATCTTTCGTTCCTTGGCTGTCAAATTCAACAGCCAATGGCGATTCCATTGATCGACACACTATTCAGGAAAAACCAGTCTCCGGAAGCTGATACAAGCAGCCCCGGATACGAAAACACGGAAACCGCTGAACAGGTGGCCAACAGTGGCAACTGGAAACAGTACGGATTTCAGCAATCCAAAAACCACAATGCCAATCCCATTGCACTGGATGTGGAGTTGCACAAACTATTGGAGCAATACAAAAAAACAATTGATACAGGCGCACAAGAACAGGAACAGTTGAAATCGCCGCTTCGGGGAAGGATCGCAACCCTCGAAATCGACATACAAAAAACAACCGGGCAGACAGAGCGGATTCGTCAACACAAGATTCCCGCGTTGGAACAAAAGATCGGCGAGATAAAATCAGAGATCAGTGATATCCGTAAAAATCCCGAACACTACACGGAGAAGCCCGGCAAACTGGGCGTAGTGTTGATGGGGATCATTCTTGCATTACTCACGGTTTACTTATGGATTTTCTATACTTCAGCTTCTTATTCTGCTTTTTTTAGGGAGTTCAAGGCAGACGATATCAACGTGGCCAACTCTATCTTTGATCCCGGCGCCATAACCCACGCATGGGAGCGCGGCGCACCCGCGCTGGTGCTAGTAGTCACCATGCCATTCATCTTCCTCGGTCTTGGTGTGCTGATGCACAAATTCATCGAAGAAAAACACTGGAGTAAATGGATCAAGCTCAGCATGGTCATCATTGTTACCTTCTTTTTTGATTTTATCATTGCGTATGAGATCGTAAAGAAGATCTACGATCTCCAGGCACTGAATAGCCTCGAAGACCAACCACCCTACCAAATCTCGATGGCTTTTGCAGACATTAATTTCTGGCTGATCATCTTTGCCGGATTTGTGACATACCTGATCTGGGGTCTGCTATTCGAAAAATTCATGACGGACACGCGTAAACGCGATCATGCCGGTGAGCAGATCCGTGTGAGGCAATCAGAGATCGATGAGATCCAAAAAGAAATCAAACGCCTTGAAACTGAAGCAGATACCCTCGATCAAACCATTCATCAATCTGCGCGCGACCTGGCGCAGACTGAGGCAGACCTCTCTGGTGTATTCTTCAAACCACGCGAAGTAGAATATGTGGTATTCCATTTCATGAGTGGGTGGATGCAGTTCATCGAAGGCGGTCTTATGGTTACGCCCGCAAATAAAGATTCACTCAGACAACAAACCAGGGACATCGTAATGAACTTCCTGGCCGGCATTAAACCCAAACCCGTTGAACAGCATGCCTAAATCCATCCCTGCCTGGAAAGTATTGATCTATATTTTTTTGGCAACCCTCTTATCCGGATGTGGACCCACACCATCCAGCGCCGATCCGAAATCAAAAAAGGATGATTTTCCATTGATCAATTCCTCGCCCAATAAGGATCTTAACATCAGTGTGTTGATCGATCTGTCTGACCGTATCAACTCCGCGCAAGACAAACGCCAGCCCATGCAGGCAGAGCGGGATATCAACATCATTAATATTCTCTCCGCCGCCATCAAGAAGAATGTTTCGGCACATGGTTCGTTTAAAGCCAAGGCCCGATACAATGTGTATTTTCATCCGGAGCC
>JBKCVJ010000154.1:0-4555 GCA_046317915.1 Sphingobacteriales bacterium | reverse complement strand
CCACTTACAGCTACGCCAATTCAGGCAATTTTTCGATAAAACTGAAGGCCACAAATGCAAATGCCTGCGCTGCTGAAAAAACACAATTAGTTAGTGTGATTCCAAAACCGGTAGCGTCATTTACATATCCATCTGTGCTTTGTGCAAATCAGACGTCTATTGTTTTAACAGATCAGTCTTCTGTACCCTTGAATGGATCAATCGTCACCCAATGGCGTTGGAACATCAATGGTGCGATAGTGCTGGGGCAGCGGCCATCTCCTTTCACTGCGCAAGGAGGCCCTCTTCCCGTACAGCTTTTGGTGGCTACCGCAGAAGGTTGCACATCGGATACCAATAATACGATACTAAGTATAAGTTATCAACCCACGGCCCTATTTGCCATTGAAGGTGTAAAGTGTAACAATGAAGTCATCCGCTTTCTTGATCAATCATCTACGCCAGATGGTCCAAACGGTGAAAAGATTACCAAATGGAACTGGGTATTTGACGGCACCAACACATCTGCTCTTAAAAATCCTTCTTTTTATCTGAGCACGGGATCGCATAAAGCAATACTCGTTGCCGAGTCAGGGAATGGCTGCAAAAGCATTGCGTATGAACAAATTTTTACTATTTACCCGAAGCCATCCATTACCCTATCTATAAATGATTCCTGTGTATTTGTTCCCATAACTTATACGGGAAATGACCTATCGGGGGATGTGGCTAAATGGTATTGGAATATGGGCGATGGCTTTAAGGTAAAATCCTCCAGCTTTACACAAACATATAATAGAGAAGGAAACAGGACCTTTACATTGATAGCAGAAACCAATCAGGGTTGTAAAGACACACTGTATCGCCCCTTTGCCATTTACGACAACAAGTCTTTTGCGGGAAGAGATACTGTTGCTGCATTTGATGAGCCAGTGCAGTTGAATGCAGGGGGCGGACCTGATATGCAGTACAACTGGTCGCCAGTAACCGGGCTTAACCGATCGGATATTGAAAATCCTGTGGCCATACTTGACCGGGATCAGCTATACCGGCTTTACACCATCTCCGACAAAGGTTGTAAAAAGCAAACCCAGATATTTATCAAACGGTATGCAGGTCCCACCATATATGTTCCTACTGCATTCACCCCAAATAATGACGGATTAAATGACAAGTTCAAGGTAACACCAGTTGGTATCAAATCCTTTGACTTTATGGCTGTATACAACCGTCTTGGGGAGCTGGTTTATCGAACCTCTGATTACAACCAAGGCTGGGATGGAACATTTAAGGGAGTGCAGTTACCAGCAGGCACATTTGTTTATGTTGCACAGGCCATAGATTATAAAGGTAAAAAGTTATTCAAAAAAGGAACGGTGACCCTTATACGGTAAGTGTAAATGCTTAGGCAAGAAGCACAAGCTGGTCACTTAGATATCGGCAGCCTGATAAAGCTAGTGTTCAGCAACTGAATCCTCAACGGCTCCCGGGTACTAAAAACAGCTAAGGGTATGCCATCGGTTCCTCACAGAAAAATTCCTGAACAGGTGTGACAGCGTAATATAGATCGGCAGAACGCATAGAAAATGAATGGCGGCCTATACCCAGCTGAACTGTGTTCCCATGAAGCCGATCACAGACAAATACAAGGCAGCCACCGACATGAAAGCCGCAATAAAGTTGACGAAAGAACTAATCTTATGCCAAACAGGAAATTGCGTTTACCTAATTAATCTGCCAAATACACCCGCCAATCCGGACTTTTTGTGGGATAATTTTCATAGTCGGCTTTCGAAATTTTATGGCCATATTTTTGGTAGGCCACTACTTCAGTTGCATACCAGTGATAGTGCTGCTCAAAGGACAGTTGGAATGTCTCGCCTGACTTTTCATACTGATAAGTATGCAATCCCATTTTCCTGAAAACGGGTATCGCTGAAATGTACTTACCTTCCAAATCCTCTAAGCGATCAGGATACACTGCATGCTCAATTTTATAATTCTCCAGCGCGGTTATCACAGGTGCCGTTTTCGAGATAACTTCTTCTCTGGTTATCTTCGCCGCTTTAGGTAAAGCCGTTTCCGAACACAATATGGCCACCAATGGTAAGAAAACTATAAACAGCGGCGTCGAATTAAAGCGTTGTTCTGTTTTGTATTTCAGTTTACGGATACGAAAAAACACAAATCCGAAGATTAGAAATATGATGATGAGAGGCCAAAAATCAAAAGTAAAAGGACCGAATCTTAATGCCCTGAGAATTTGAATTGGAATAAACACAATAATGGGAGTCAGAACCAATAAGGCAGGGTAATAGCCGCTGGTCCAATGGTTTAATTTTGCCCCCTTTTTATTCCGGATTTCAAACATTAGCCAGATTAATCCAAAAGGAACAAAAACCAATCCAACATATCCTATGACCTGAACAAATTGCGAAAATGTGTGAGAGATGTGATTTCTTGGTCCAGGCAAGAAAGGAAGTAAACCAGCAACAACGATTCCAATAGAAATGATAAAAAATGTAACCCACTGTTTCCGTTTCATTGCAAAATGATTAGAGTTGAAAATAATACCAGGTCTGAAAAGTGAAAAAAAGTTTTTCCAGAAATTCAGCTGTGCATTTTTATATCCGTATTTAAGCAAATCGTTGCGATACTTTTCTAGTATATCGCCCTCAATTTCTTCATTAAAATCAGGATGAATAATGAATCGCAGGGCTGCTTTAGCCCATGAGGGCGGTTGACATCTATGCTTCTCCATATTTCCATCCAAGTTTAGGTATGGCGTCCCAAAGACTGTTTCTTTTTTCTCTGTTTAGCGCAATTATTTTCTGTCCTTTGGTGGTTATTCGATAATAGCGTTTTCTTTTTCCACCCCTTTCTTTGGTTGCTTCCCCGAATTCCGAGGTCACCAATCCTTTTTCCTCCATACGTTTAAGTACCGTTTGGATTGCACCAATAGCAGCCGCTCTTCCTGTTCTTTTCTCCAATTCATCAATGATGGCGATACCGTAGGCATTGCCATTCAATATTGCCACAATCAGCAACACCATTTCTTCAAATTCTCCAAGGTTCATTACCCGATATTTACATTAAATGTAGTTTTTATTATTTATATTTACTACATCAATAGTAAATATATTTTCTATCAAAAAGATTGCTGTTCCTGATGAAACTTTCCTTGAATGGGATTAAAAAAGTCTCAGCTAGACAGGTGGGTACTTGATTTACTGCCTCGTGGGTTGGGCCTTACATTGTTCGCTGTGAAGGCGATCTTGCCTTGCGTCAAATAAAAAATCCCGCACTTTGTGCGGGACTTTTTTGGTGCCCAGGACTGGATTCGAACCAGCACACCCTTGCGAGCGCTGCGACCTGAACACAGTGCGTCTACCAATTTCGCCACCTGGGCATCACTGATTTTCCGTTCAGGGACGGCAAATATAGACCAATTTTGGAAATCAGGCATTCAGAAATTCAAAAATCCGGGAATTCTGGAGAGGGATTAGGCTAGAGATCAGTAAAATCAATAGGTCTGACCTTTAAGGGCGTTCCGGCTACTTTATACCCGCGGGAGAGCAATTGCACAAACCGCAGCAGCATCTGCCCCGGATCATATTGCGAAAATTCGTCTGCCAAAGCCCGGGTATGGTGCAGATAGCGTGGATCTTTCAAAACCGCATCGATTCCCCTGCTTAAGCTCTCCCGGGATGGCCGATCCGTTCTAATATGCTGTCCAAGGGTAAAATGGGCCACTCTCGCCCCCACTTCCTTGCGGCACCCCTTCCACCCCGCAATCACCATCGGCAACTTGTGCCGGATGCATTTCAACACTTCCTGGTGGTTGCCCTGCCCTACAAACACATCGGCATAAGGCATCACATCGTCCCAATCAATATCGTCTTCGATGATCACATTGGAACAGGTATATCGTTGACGAAGTTGTTCCGTATCCCTTCCTCTTGTGATAGCGATTACCCTGGCATTGCTGTTACAATAAGCGTCAAGCACCGGAACAATCAAGGCATTCGGATCTCCATCATTCCGGTCTTGCGAAACGAGGATCGTATGTTCATAGGTACCATGATGGCCCATCCAATATTTTTCCTTGTTGGCAGGAGGTGCGAGGACGGGTCCACAAAACCGAATATGATCACTCATATCATGCCTTGGATATTCAAAGCCCGGGCTGCCACTTTGCAAAACGATCGTGGAATGACTGATCATATCATCATGCACATGCCCGGTGCCACGTATGCCATATGGATAGTGCATCCGCTGTTGCAACATGGACAAGTTTCGGTGCGTGAAGTTTTCCTGAATAAAACGTTGAATGCCCACCTTAAGTCGTGAAAGCCTGCTACTGGCCGGTGTTTCTCCGATTCCGTAGGGCGGCAATAGCACGGAGCTTTCTTTCAGGGGATGCAGTCCCAGTGCAATGACAGGAATCTGCATGAGCCTATTGATAAAGGGTATACCCGTGAAGCCCAGATCCGAGACAACCATGGAAAACGGAAAGGACTTATGGATCTCTTTAAGGTCCTCGTAGTATTCAGGCCCTCTTCGAATCATGAGTTCC
>JBKCVJ010000153.1:0-9154 GCA_046317915.1 Sphingobacteriales bacterium | reverse complement strand
ACTGGCTCATCGGCTGCAGACCGAGGATCAGCTCAATCGTACGCAGCATGGACGAGGTGGAGTACATCGTGTGGTCCACATATCCGCGCTTTACAAAACCTCCTGCAACATATGCCGTGGTACGATGTGCGTCAACATGATCCGGCCCGTTCTGCGCATCATCTTCTACAATGAATATCGCGGTCTCTTTCCAGATGGGGGATTTCGATAAATATTCAATGAACATGCCCACTGCGAGATCATTATCGGCCACATGCGCAAACGGTGTGGGCCTGTTAGGCCGCAGCCCTTCCGTATGATCATTGATGAATCGCAGCGTATTCAAACGTGGCACTGCATTAGCCGAAAGCAATGAATCAAACTCGCGCTGCCATTGGCGGAATCGCACCGTATCCTTCACACTTTCATCCCAGCTGGTATAGTAAGGACAGAAATGCCCCTCCAGCACTGGAAGATTGGCCTTCCCGTTATCCGCAAATTCTCCATAGGTCCTGTAGCTAATACCCTTGGCTTTACACTGGTCCCAAAGAAACACTTTGTTGTTCGCGATCTCTTTGGTTCCCTCGGCACCATAATCTCCACCGCGGCCACCATAATTCGTTGGCCATGTTTTTTCAAGATAGTCTGTTGCGTATGCTCCCAAACTCCAGTTATGTCCATCGGCACTCACTTCCCCATCCACATAAAAATTATCGAGCAGCACAAATTCTCTTGCCAGCGCATGCTGGTTAGGCGTGATCTTTTCTCCAAAAAGCACGAGGCTGGTATCGCCATTTCCTTCCGGCATGTCACCCAGCACCTGATCGTAAGTGCGGTTCTCCTTGATCACATAGAACACATATTTAATGGGCGATGGATCGCCGAGTTTCATCGGAATTGGATTGCCAGCTTCTCCATGTGCGTTGGTTTCCTTATCCTTGGTGTAGGGGATATTTTCATATACAGCCTTCGACCAAAGAGCGAGTGTTTTTTCATCTGGCGTTGGGATGACGGACATCGTACCCTTGAACAACCCGCCGATGTATTGCACATCGATGGGTTTGGTAGAATCGCCACCCTGATAGATCACATTCTCGCGGCTGCGGGCCGGGTTGGGTCCATACGGATTGGCCTGCGACGAGAAGCCCTTTCCGTTGGAAACATAGATCTTCTCGCGGATGACTTTGACATTGGTTGGATACCAGCCCACGGGAATGAAACCTTCAGACTCTGATTGGCCGGGCTTTTCCACGTCAAAGACCGTCAGGCAATTGTTATCCGCATTAGCCACATACAGTGTTTTCTCATCATCACTCAGGGCCACGCCATTGGACGTTGATCCACTTGGCGCATCCGGAAACAATGCAGCATTCAAAGTTTCCAACACTCGGCCCTCACGGGTATCTATAACCGAAACAGAATTGTCAAGTGCATTGGCTACGTATAAATATCTGCCATCCTTCGTAAGACACATCTCATTGGGGTTGTCGCCAACCGGCCATTCCTTCTTGCGCTGTGCAACAAGATCCCAGGCCATGACTTTGTTTCTGCCCCACAGCGAGATGTATAGCGTTTTCTTATCTGGCGACAAAAGGCAGGTGTAAGCTTCGGAGCTCAGCGAGATCTGTTGTTGAACCTGTTTGGTTTTGAGGTTAATGATATAGAGGCTTTTATTTTCGCGTGTAACCACATACAGCAGTTGTTTGACATCGTCTATATCCATACCCGCGGGACCGATGCGGTTGGGCCATTTTTTCCCAAGTTTGATGGTGTCTTTAATGATCAGTCTTTCAATGTTGATCTCCAGCTGGTAGATCCAGTTGTCGTGCCCGCCAGCGGCGTAGAGATATTTTTCATCCGCAGAGAATTTCAATCCATACCACGACTTTGGCACAACCAGGGAATGAAGCACTTTTTCTGATTCCGGATCGATGAGTTGAATCGATTGCACACTTTGCCCATTGTTGGTGACAGCCATCAGTGTCTTTGATGGCGAAACCGCAATGTTCAGCGGAAGGTCGCCCAACGCAAAGCTGATACCCGCCGGCGAAAGCGACCATCCGTTGGGCAGTTTCACGGCATTGGGTAAATTGCTTTGCGCATTGCTGCTCATACTGATCAGTAGACAGAAGAGATTGAATAAGCGTTTCATACTTCAATGTACGAAAACGGCGGCCTCACTGCGCATTATGGTTTTGTGTGACGCATATTGCTGAAGGTGAGATAAAAAATGAGGGTTGAAAAACGATCAAGCGTATCGAGCCAGCCAGCTAAGCCCGGCATCCAGAATGAAGGCTTCATCGAGAGGAGCAGCAAAAGCCATCCGAGCACTGTATCGCTTAACCTTTCTTCTCTTCTGACCCCTGATAAAAAACAAAATGGAATCTATTACGATATGCGCATTTTGTATACAAGTGAAAAGATAAAGGGAGAGGTGCGAAGTTAAGCTTCGCACCTCTCCCTTTATCTTCTTACTTAAACAGCCCTCTGATCTAGAGTACCAGTACGCCTTTTGCGATAAACTGTGTTTCTTTCTTGGACTGTGTGATCTTCTTGATTTCTTCTTCGGATTTGCCGGCGTCTTTCGCGTAGTGCTGTTGTTGTTTTACAGACACTTCTTTCACGATGGCTTCACCTTCCAGTACCACTTCCTTGCCTTCGATGTTCTTAGGCATGAAGAAACCATAGTCTTTGAATTTAACCATCAGCTTCTCGCCATCGGCTTTTTCAACCTTCATCCAGCAGCCTTTTTCCTGGCAAACTTCCACCACTTTTCCGGTGATCTTGCCTGAAAACTTATCGGCGGGCATTTTATTGACGGAGATCACACCTTCGTTGGTAGTGCCGGCACCATAGGTAACACCTTTAGCGGCTGGGGTGGGGTCTTGCGCATAGATCATCACTGAGGCCATTACGGCGAACAGGAACAAAAACAACTGTTTCATAGATCACATTTAGAGGGCAAAGATAGCAAGGAATCCGACACAACAAATAGTTGTGCACTGCGCTTGGAAATACAAAAGTATTGTTAAATTTAAACCAGCAAACAGTACCGCAAAGTACTTAGATTTCTCATGTTCATCCCTGCTGTGTCAACGGCAGGGATTTTTGTTTTAATTAGCCAATTCGGTAATTCGGTAATGCGGCAATGACGCTTCGCGAGGCATTGGGCATTGGGCACCGGGCATTGCCGGCCTGCGCAGAAACACTCGGAGTGACTGCCGGCGCGCCGCAACGCATGGCGCGCCTTCCTACATTGCCGCATTGCCGCATTTCCAAATTGGCTAATTGTTTTTTTCACGCTTTTCGCCGTGAAAAAAAACTAAGTTTTTTGGGTAAAAAAATGCTAAAAATATTAGTGTGCATAAAATATTTCTACTACCTTTACCATAACATATACATTGGAAACCTAAAAATCAAGACATGTCAACGAACGAAAAAATGAAGGCGCTAAAGCTCACGCTTGACAAAATCGACAAGGATTTTGGCAAGGGTAGCGTAATGATGATGAATGAGCGGGGAGACCAGGTACAGGAAGTCATTTCGACAGGATCAATTGGGTTGGACATTGCGCTCGGTATTGGCGGCTTGCCTAAGGGCAGGGTCATCGAGATCTACGGGCCGGAGAGCTCCGGTAAGACGACGGTGGCTATACATGTCATCGCGGAAGCGCAGAAGAAAGGCGGGATTTGTGCCATCATTGATGCGGAACATGCTTTTGACAGTGCATATGCACAGAAACTTGGCGTAGACGTAGATAGTCTATTGATATCCCAGCCAGACTACGGCGAGCAGGCTTTGGAAATTGCGGATCGACTGATCCTTTCCGGAGCATTGGATGTAGTGGTGATCGATTCCGTAGCGGCACTGGTGCCCAAAGGTGAACTGGAGGGCGAAATGGGTGACAGCAAAATGGGTCTGCAAGCCCGTCTGATGTCGCAAGCCCTTCGTAAGCTGACGGCCACCATCTCTAAAACCAATACCATCTGTATTTTCATCAACCAGCTTCGGGAGAAGATCGGCGTGATGTTCGGCAACCCCGAAACCACTACCGGTGGTAATGCGCTGAAGTTCTATGCCTCCGTAAGGCTGGACATCCGCAGGATCGCACAGATCAAAGATGGCGATGAAGCAGTCGGTAACCGGGTAAAAGTGAAAGTGGTGAAGAACAAAGTGGCTCCTCCGTTTCGTGCGGCTGAGTTCGACATCATCTTCGGTGAGGGTATATCGAAAACAGGTGAGATCCTGGATCTTGGCGTGGAACTCGGCATCGTGGGTAAGAGCGGTAGCTGGTTCAGCTACAACAACGATAAACTCGGACAGGGCAGGGATGCCGTTCGGCAGTTACTGGTCGATAATCCGGAACTCGCCAACGAAATAGAAGTCAAGATCCGCGCGAAAATCAAGGAAACCACAGAAGCAGCGAAATAGTGAAGTGGTGAAGTAGTTTAGTTTAGTGGGTTAGTAAGTATACAAAATAGCTATTGGCATTAAGCTGGTAGCTATTTTTGTTCAGCAAATGCCCAATGCCTAATGCCTTAATGCCGATCACAATGACAAGAAAGCTTCCACTCAGAAAACGCATCGCACTAGTTGCACACGACAATAAGAAAAAAGACCTCGCAGAATGGGCGGTGTTCAACAAAACGTATTTGTCGGCGCACAGTTTACTCGGCACAGGCACCACGGGTAAACTACTGGAAGAAAGTCTTGGACAGGAAGTACAGAAACTGATGAGTGGTCCCTTGGGTGGCGATCAGCAGATCGGATCCATGATTGCGGAGGGAAAAGTGGATGTGTTGATTTTCTTCTGGGACCCCATGGAAGCGCAACCGCATGATCCGGATATTAAAGCGTTGCTCCGCCTGGCAGTGGTTTGGAATATCCCTTTTGCTTGCGACAGGGCAACGGCGGATTTCCTGCTTACCTCGCCATTGATGCGGGACGATTATGAGTGTCAGATCCCCGATTATTCGCAATATGTGAAACGGAAAATTTGATTTAATACGCAAGGTATGGTTACGATTAGACCCTGGGAATGGAGCGATGCCAAACGACTGGCCACCCTGATCAACAACAAGAATATCTGGAATAATGTCAGGGATATATTACCGCATCCGTATTCATTGACTGATGCAGAGAGTTTTCTCCAGCACAGTATTTCGGCAAAGACGACAACGAATTTCGCGGTGCTCCTGAATGGTGAAGTGGTTGGTGGCATTGGATTTATCCCGAAAGAGGACGTGCATAAATACAATGCTGAGATCGGTTATTGGATCGCAGAGCCCTACTGGGGAAAAGGCGTTGGGACCGCAGCAATCGGCGCAGTAGTTGAAAAGATCCGGGAAGTTTCGCCACTGACCATCCGGGTATACGCTGAGATCTTTGCGCACAACATAGGATCGAAGAAAGCGCTGGAGAAAAACGGATTTGTGTTGGAATCTGTTCGAAGAAAGAACGTCGTAAAAAATGGGATCATCATGGACGACCATGTGTATGTCCTGTTCCTGGAGAAATGAAACTATGAGCAAGTTCAATTTGCAATCGCCTTACACACCAGCAGGTGACCAGCCTACGGCCATCCAGCAATTGGTAGAAGGCATAGAAAATGGCGAGCAATACCAGACCCTGTTGGGGGTGACCGGATCGGGCAAGACCTTCACGATGGCCAATGTGATCCAGCAGGTCCAAAAGCCCACACTGGTGCTGACGCACAACAAGACATTGGTAGCTCAATTGTATGGCGAGTTCAAGCAGTTCTTTCCGGACAATGCCGTAGGATATTTCGTCAGCTACTACGATTACTACCAGCCCGAGGCCTACATGCCCGTGAGTGATACCTATATTGAAAAGGATCTATCGATCAATGAAGAACTCGATAAACTCCGTCTGCAGGCTACTTCGCAATTGCTGACGGGGAGAAGGGATATTATTGTGGTGGCTTCCGTGAGTTGTATCTATGGTTTGGGTAATCCTGCAGATTTTGAAAATGGGATCATCCGCATCCACAAGGGACAAGTCATCAGCAGGCAGGGATTTCTACACGCACTGGTGAACGCACTATACAGCAGAACACAAACTGATTTTACCAGAGGAACCTTTCGGGTGAAGGGAGATACGGTGGATATCAACCTGCCCTATCTGGATTATGGCTATCGGATCACATTCTTCGGTGATGAAATTGAGGAGATCGAATCCATCGATGTCATCACGGCAAAACGCCAGCAAGTTTTGGACAATGTGGCCATCTTCCCCGCGAATCTTTATCTCGCGCCAAAAGATATGATGCAACAGATCCTCTATGAAATGCAGGACGAATTACAGGCACAAGTAGAATATTTCAAATCAACCGGAAAATTCATTGAAGCGCAGCGATTGAGTGAGCGTGTGAATTTTGATATAGAAATGATCCGTGAACTTGGCTACTGCAACGGCGTAGAGAACTACTCCAGATTTTTTGACAGACGCCAACCGGGTCATCGGCCTTTCTGTTTGTTAGACTACTTCCCGAAAGATTTTTTATGTGTGATCGATGAAAGTCACCAGACCATCCCGCAGGTTAGCGGGATGTATGGCGGCGACAGAAGCCGCAAACTCGTGTTGGTGGACTATGGCTTCAGGCTACCATCGGCCTTAGATAACAGGCCACTGAACTTTAGTGAATTTGAAACCATGCTGAACCAGGTGGTGTTTGTTTCAGCCACACCGGGTGATTATGAATTGGCGAAGTGCGAAGGTGTGGTGGTAGAACAAGTGGTAAGACCCACAGGACTATTGGATCCACCGATTGAGATCAGGCCAAGCAAGAACCAGATCGATGATCTATTAGATGCGATTGATCAGCGCATCAAGAAAGGCGATCGCATATTGGTGACAACGTTGACCAAAAGGATGGCGGAAGAGCTGGACAAGTATTTGCATCGGATCAACATCAAATCGAAATACATTCATAGCGAGGTGGATACGCTAGACAGGGTGGAAATTCTGAGGCAGCTGAGGCTGGGGGAGATCGATGTATTGGTAGGGGTGAACCTGTTGAGGGAAGGACTTGATCTGCCGGAAGTGTCGCTTGTGGCCATTTTGGATGCCGATAAAGAAGGCTATTTAAGAAATGAAAAATCATTGACGCAGAATGCGGGAAGAGCTGCGCGTAATGTGGATGGGCTGGTGATTTTTTATGCCGATAAGATGACCGATAGTATGCAGAAAACCATCGATGAAACAACACGCAGGCGGATCAAACAGCTAGAGTTCAATGAGAAGCATGGGATCACGCCGAGGACGGTCATCAAATCCAAGCAACAGGTGTTTGCACAGACCTCGGTACTGGACATTAAGGGCTATGATATGAACAACCCGCTGGCGGTAGGTCCGGACGAGGAACTCGTGACGATGGCGGCGGAGGATCAGGCAGAGTACCAGACCGTTCCCCAATTGGAGAAAGCCATAGCCAAAACAAAGAAAGACATGGAAAAAGCCGCCAGGGATCTGGATTTTATGGAAGCGGCAAGATTGAGAGACGAAATGTTTGGGATGCAGAAGAAGCTGGAAAGTATGAAAAGTTAGTTCGCAGTTCGCAGGTCGCAAGGTCGCAGAAGTCCCAAATTGCGCGGTCCTTCTGCGACCTTGCGACCTGCGAACTGCGAACTGAAATAACTTATCTTTAATTCATGGAAAGACAAATCACCTCCTGGTATTCACCCGCCCTGGGTAAGGACATGCCCATTGTCACTTATGGAAATTATGGATTCGCTTTGTTGATGGTGCCAACGGCGGCGGCGGATTACCTGGAGTATGAGCGGTTTAAGCTGATCGATGAGCTTGCGCCTTTCATTGATTCTGGTAAGTGCAAAGTGTTTTCTGTCAACAGTATCAACACCGAGAGCTGGCTGAATAAGCAGATGGAAGGATCGCATAAAGCCATTCGGCAAAACCAGTTCAATGAGTATATCTACAACGAGGTTGTGCCCTTCATTAAGAATGCTACCTCCTGGGATACGCCCATCTTTATTACCGGGGCGTCTTTTGGGGCCTTGCATTCCATGAATCTATTCCTCAAACGTCCTGATCTCATCAATGGTGCCATCGCCATGAGTGGAGTGTATGACCTCACGGAGTATACAGATGGTTATTATGATGAGCAGGTATATTATAACTCGCCGATCCACTATATCCCCAACCTTACAGATCACTATGTGCTAGAGCAGATTAGGAGAGGCAAGCTGATCATTGCAACAGGACAGGGGTCCTATGAAGACCCGGAAGCCAACAGACGTTTTTCAGGCGTGCTGCACAGCAAATCATTGCCGCATGAGCTGGATCTCTGGGGGCATGATGTGAATCACGATTGGCCCACCTGGAGAAAAATGTTGCCACATTTCCTGGGAACCCGATTTTAAGTAGACAAACGACCACGGTACTGTAAGCAACTAACATGGAAAAAAGACTTTTTCTGCTGGATGCGTTCGCCCTCATCTTCAGGGCGTATTACGCGCTGATCCGTAATCCACGCGTTACCAGCAAAGGCAAGAATACCAATGCGCAGTTCGGGTTCACCAATACCCTCATTGATTTGTTGAATAAACAGAAGCCATCCCATATGGCTGTTTGTTTTGATACCGAAGAACCCACGGAGCGGCACACGGATTACGCTGATTATAAAGCCAACCGTCAAGAAGCACCAGAAGACTTGTTGGCGTCCCTCCCCGATATCAAAAAGATCATCCAGGGTTTGAATATTCCCATCATCGAGACCCATGGCTTTGAAGCGGACGATGTGATTGGCACACTGGCCAAGCAGGCAGAAAAGTTTGGGTACGATGTGTACATGGTGACGCCAGATAAAGATTACGGACAACTGGTGAGTGATAAGATCAAAGTTTTTAAGCCGCCATACCAGGGCGGTGATTTCGAGATCCTCGGTCCGCAGGAAGTCTGTGAGAAATGGGGGATCAAAGAAGTAAGTCAGGTGATTGATGTGTTGGGATTGATGGGCGATGCGGTGGATAATATTCCGGGGATTCCGGGTGTTGGGGAGAAGACAGCAGCGAAACTACTTGCGGAGTATGGAACATTGGAGAACGTGTTGGCCAATGCGGACCAGATCAAAGGCGCATTGGGCGAGAAAGTACGCGCAGGAAAGGACCTGGCCATCATGAGTAAAAAGCTGGCGACC
>JBKCVJ010000152.1:0-3133 GCA_046317915.1 Sphingobacteriales bacterium | reverse complement strand
ATGTTGACTTTTGAATTATCAGGAATCCATTGAATTTCTCTACGCCCGCCTGCCGATGTTCTCACGCATAGGCGCTGCGGCTATTAAAAAGGATCTTACCAACACCCTTGAACTCTGCGATCGACTGGGCAATCCACAACGGCAATTTAAATCCATTCATATCGCGGGCACCAACGGCAAAGGTTCAACCAGCCATATGCTTGCGGCAGTCCTGCAAACGGCTGGCTATACCACAGGACTATACACCTCACCTCACCTGCATGATTTCCGGGAACGCATCCGTGTGAACGGCAACTGGGCAGAGGAAGACTTTGTGGTGGCGTTCGTGGAAAAAGTCAAACCCTGGCTGGATGAGATAGAACCTTCGTTTTTTGAGATCACAGTGGCCATGGCGTTTACCTATTTTGCTGAAAAGCGGGTAGACGTTGCCGTTATAGAGACTGGGCTGGGTGGACGGCTTGATAGCACAAACATCATTACGCCAGAGCTCTCCGTTATCACCAATATCGGATGGGATCATATGAATATCCTGGGTGACACCCTTGAAAAAATTGCTTCGGAAAAAGCCGGGATCATTAAACCTGGCGTTCCTGTAGTCATTGGAGAAACACAACCGGAAATCAGGGAAGTGTTTATTGAAAAAGCGCGGGCATGTGGCGCAAACATCGTATTTGCGGACCAGCAACGTTTTGTCAACAACTGGAACCATCACGGTTCCCTGTTGATTGCAGAAATTGCTGATCATACGCACCAGGATCATGAAGAATACCAGATTGACCTGACGGGTGTGTACCAGTTAAAAAACCTGCTCACCGTACTGGAAACCTGTCATCAGTTGACGTTGAAGGGTTGGAAAATTGATAAGCATCACATAAAGACAGCACTGCAAAAAGTAAAAACCCTGACCGCACTGCACGGCAGATGGGAGGTCATCCACCATCACCCCACCGTTGTTCTCGATGTTGGCCACAATGCAGACGGCATCAGGCAGGTGCTTGCGCAATTGGAGATCACCCCACACCATGCTTTACACCTGATAACCGGAATGGTGAAAGACAAAGACATTGACAAAGTACTGGCATTGTTACCAAAGACAGCCCGCTACTATTTTACACAAGCACAAATCCCCAGAGCGCTTTCGGCTGATGAATTGGCTGCAAAAGCTGCAAGCCTTGGTTTAGAAGGTGAGGTCTTTTTGAATGTGAATATTGCTTTGCAAAAAGCACTATCGTTGGCCGGGAAAAATGATCTTATTCTCGTTTGCGGAAGTGTGTTTCTGGTAGGTGAAGTCAACAGGTCTTTGCTTCACTTATAATTTCGGCAAAGCATAAAAAAGAGCCGTAGCATGCATGGCCTGTTTGATCTCGTATTTCCGAAGCAGTTCTTCAACCTCCGCCTTATCCATTAAATGCAGACTGATGTCCTCATTGTGATCCAGTTCCTGGTCGCCCGTCTTCACGCCACCCCGAGCAATAAACATGTGCATCCAGTTATTATTGGTGGAAGGATTGGCTGATATTTTTCCCAGATATTCATAGGAAGCAAACTCGTATCCGGTTTCTTCTTTCAACTCACGGGCAATCGCTTCCTCCAGACTTGCATCGGTCTCATCCACACATCCTCCGGGAATCTCAAACATGGTAATGCCTGCAGCATGCCGATACTGTTTTTCCATAATGATCTTTCCTTCTTTGGTTACCGCCACTGCAGTAACCCATTCCGGAAATTCATACACATAATACGGATCCACAATTTTACCATCCGGTTTCTGGCAAGTATCCTTCCTGACGGTGAACCACAAATCCTTGAACAAGTATTCAGAACGCAAGGTTTTCCATTCCATAAAACGCAATTTACCAACCCATCCGCTCCCGCAAACTGGTGATGTGTGCGGTGTGATGATGACCATGCCAGGCATACATGCCCAACAAGAACCATAACGTCATCTGTTTATTGTGTTGCGGATGAACCACTGTTCTGTTCCACTCTTCCTCCTGGACATGTTTCAGAAGGTTATACCAGCGGTTATGCAGCGCATGCAGTAAGGTCAGTGAAATATTCACGGCCAGCTTGTAATCACTCTGCTCTGCCCATAGCGCTTCTTCATAAGGTTTGATGGTTGGATTGGTCTCTGTTAGCGCCAACTTACAACGGATGAATGCATTCATATGACTGTCTGCCACATGGTGGATCACCTGCCTAACCTTCCACCCTTCTTCGCGATAAGGTGTCTCCAGCTGCTGCTCATCAAGGTTTAGGATCGCCATTTCTAATTGCCTGGGCAAAAAAAGAATATCCGTGAGCCATTTTTCCTTCTGCTCTGCTGAAAAAGGTTTCGGCTCATATTTACCAATGGGAAAACGCTGGTCCATCTGAGAAGAGTTATTGGGTTATTTGTTATTGGTCATTTCCGTTTCCCGGTACGATATCAATCAGTTCAATATCAAATGCCAGGGTGGAACCACCGGGAATGCCATTGTAATCCTGAAGGCCATAGGCAAGGTTGTAAGGGATCCAGAATTTAAATCTTGACCCTATCGGCATAAGTTGTAAAGCTTCTTTCCAACCAACAATGACCTGACCCAGGCTGAACGTGATGGGTTGGCCACGATCCCTTGAACTGTCGAATTGTTCACCGTTCAAATAGGTTCCACGATAGTGCACCTTAACTATGGAACTGTCTACCGGCTTTGCACCTGTGCCCATAGTAACCACTTCATACTGAATACCGCTGGCAGTTTCCTTCACTTCCGGGCGTTTCTTATTGGTTGCCATAAACGCTTTACCCTGATCAATATTGGGCTGCACTTTAGCAGACTTCATCCGTTCCATCTCCACGCGTAAGATCTCATTACACTGCTCAGGTGTAAGTGCTGTTTTTCCTGCCAACGCTTCTTTAAATGCTTGCCCGAGTATAGTACCATTCACTCCGGTAAGCCCCTGGGTCTTGAAGAAAGTCCCGTCAAGCACCCCGATGGCATAACTGACGCTGTCTGTCCTGTTTTTAAGGACAACAGCTGTACTGGTTGCAGCGGGCTTTGGCGCTGGTTTGCTGGTTGTTGCGGGCTTCTTTACCTGGGCATTTAGTTGTACACTGAACAACGCTGTCATCAAAATCAAACTTGTTCTCATT
>JBKCVJ010000151.1:0-3224 GCA_046317915.1 Sphingobacteriales bacterium | reverse complement strand
TGCGATCCACGATGTGGTCAACATCATAAGTACGGGTCTCGATCACCTCACTCCCATTACACAACAATCCCGATATGGTATTGTGCGACGCACTGATGCTTCCGCGCTGGGAGGCGAGAAGATACTCCAGCATCGGGAAACGCTGTTTTAATTTTTGGTAAAGTTCTTTGTAGCCTGCTGCACCTTCCGGGGCCGTAATATTAAAGATCGATGTGGTGTCTGATGCTGCCGCCACCACTACCTGGCAATACTCCACCAGCGGGGCAAGCACCTCGCCGGGTGTTTTGCCGTATTGCCAGAGACCCGACCTATAATTAATATCTCCGGAGACCTTCACCCCTTTCTTTTTTGCCACCTTCAAGGCTTCCAGCAAATTGTCTGCGGCCGACTGCGAGATCGCCGGCGTAATGCCGGTCCAGTGAAACCAATCTGCGCCATCCAGTATACTCTCCCAGTTGAAACAGTTGGAAGGTTGAAGTTGGAAGGCGGAGGGGAGGCGGTCATAAGTGATTTGGGTTGCCCGATTACCGGCGCCATGTTCCACAAAATATAGGCCCAGACGGCCTTCGCCAAACTGGATATGACTGGTGTCAACGCCATGTTTGCGCAAGCTTGCTGTTGCCGCATGCCCGAGCGGGTTGTCCGGAAAGCGGGTGACATGTGCGGCCTGCATGCCCCAATGACAGAGGGCCACGCCCAGGTTGGCTTCCGCACCACTGTAAATGACATCAAGCTGGTCTGTCTGGATCAGCTTCTTCTTTCCAGGCGGTGAAAGGCGAGCCATAACCTCGCCGAATGTGATAATTTTAGGCATGGTACTAAGTTAAGGATTGAGGGAGTAGGAAGTAGAGAGTGGATCAGGGAATTGTGCAATCGTTGCCGGAATAAATATTGGAATGCCAGACATACAATAATACAGACATTCAGGAAATCTGAAGTTGGCATTGCGGAATCTTGGATACCACTCCAGATTGCCTGAATGACTGTATTACTGAATGCCTGGTTTGTCAAATCCGTACTTTCCCGCGTACGCCTCTCGCCGCATAATAAGACTCCGCTCCATTGTGGTAAGTGAACACAGTATCATATCGTCTGTCGCAAAACAACGCGCCACCCAGTTTTCGGATAGCCGGTGGCGTTAGTATCCAGGATGAAGTCTTGAGGTCAAACTTACCGAGGGTTTGCAGAAACCGATAATCTTCTTCACTGAGTATTTTTGCACCTATGTCATGCAGTGCCGTCATCGCATCATTGGCCGGCTTGTTCTCCTGCCGTTTATCCAGGGCCTCACGATCATAACACCAGCTCCGCCGGTCTTTCGGACTCTCTGCGGCGCAGTCCATAAATGTATAGCGGTCGGTCTTCGATTCATAAGCCAGAACATCGGGCTCTCCGCCGCTTTTTTCCATGTCAAAAAGGACCCGACATTTATCCGCCTGGGATCTCAATTTCGCTTCAAGCTTTTTCCAATCAACGCCTTTGTGCCGATGCAGGTTTTTCTTAAACCGATCCTCAAGGGTAGCCAGTAGCTCCTTCAGTTCGGATTCCTTCAATTTTAAAGCCATGACATTCTTGATGAAAGGGTAAGGTAAATAAAATTTCGACGGACCATGTTCATCGTAATCCTCTTGACATTCAATAATAATACTTTAATATTACTTTTATATCTTTATGTAATATTATTATATTACTTTTGTGACATTAAGTAAGCTAATAGTATAACTATGAAATCAAAACAATGGCTACAGCTACATCAACTTGATGATAAATTATTGGTATACAACACTTTAAAAAACCTATCCCCTCCAACAGATGGCTGGCTTCGCCAAATCCGGAAATCGCTAGGGATGACCCTGGAACAACTGGGAAACAAACTGGGCATTACCAAGCAGAGTGCGAGAGCCATAGAACAAAGAGAAAAGGAAGGAACCCTTACCATCCAAGGTTTGAAACAGGCAGCGTCTGCCATGGATATGCAGTTGGTATATGTGCTGCTTCCAAAAGATGAAAGTGTAGAAACGATGATCTATCGGAAAGCGGAAGAACTAGCCAAAATGTTGGTCCAGAGAACCTCGCACTCTATGCTATTAGAAGACCAGGAAATATCCTACCAACGGAAAGAAAAAGCCATCAGCGAGCGTGCGTTGGATATTGCTCACAATCTTCCGAAAGCACTTTGGGATTAAACCTTACATATCGTGATGGCCAAACGCTTCTGGACGAAGATGAACGGGAAGGCTTGTTGATTTCAACGATCACCAACCGGGCTGAACTCGATGAATTTGAACAGCTCAACATCGAAGATGCCATTCTATGGTCCATCGCAAAACGGTGGACCATACATTACCTTCTTACGGAAGAAATGATATGCACCATTCATCAGCAAATGTTTGGAAGGGTATGGTCCTGGGCCGGGACATTCCGAAGGAGCAATAAAAACATTGGTGCAGACTACTGGCAAATTGGCATTCACCTCAAGCAGCTTTTGGATGATGTTGTATTCTGGTATGCGCATAAGACGTATGGAGCCGACGAAATAACGCTTAGGTGTAAACACAGGCTGGTGAGTATTCACTGTTTTGCTAATGGAAATGGAAGGCATAGCAGGCTATTTGCCGACCTGTTGGCCGAAAAAATATTCAAGCTACCCGCATATACCTGGGGTGCTTATCTAAAATTGGGTAAAGAACAAATCAGACAATCCTATCTAAGTGCACTACGCGAGGCCGACAAAGGTAATTACGAACCGCTCCTTGAATTTGCAAGATCTTAATACCTAAAAATCATTTTGGGATATGGCATTGATCAAACCGACCAGCCAGATCAAAAACCCGACCCAAAGCTGCCAGGGCACACGTTTATAGTACCAAATGATTGCGGTAAACAACAGCAGATAGACAGCAAGCCAGAGCTCCAAAAAGATGGACGGAAAAATATGATCTACCCATCGATCCATGCCTGGCTGGATCAACCAAAGGCTCGCCATCAGCATATTTGTCTTGTGTTGCACAAGATTCTTTCTGCGCTGCCAGAATGCCAAAGCAACCAACACCACGGCAAAGGCCAATTGTGAAGAAATCATTTTCGATAGTGGTCTGAGATATCCCTTCTCCAGAAAAAAACTCAGATACAAACACCCTGTACTCAGCGCCATTCCTACAAAAAAAATCATTCCTGCTATGCCAAGACGTTGATGCATTTGTCAATCAATCATACAGTCATTC
>JBKCVJ010000150.1:0-11701 GCA_046317915.1 Sphingobacteriales bacterium | reverse complement strand
AAGGCCAAACCTGAAAATCTTTAACACCACAGGCTATTTTTTGTTCTTTCCGGTGCTCAGTAATAGAACGGGAAGTAAAATAAGATTGGTAAAGGTTGCTGCCAGCAGGGTCAGGGAGGTCAGAAAGCCCAGTGCCTTGGTGCCCCCGAAACCGCTGAACATGAAGATCACGAACCCGGCTATCAGGACCAGCGAGGTATAAATAATACTGATCCCGGTACTCCTCAGCGTCTGCATCACCGTAGCCTCCACATCGTTTCCATGGGCCGGAAGTTCCTGTTTATAGTTGACCAGGAACCGGATGGTGACGTCAATGGCAATCCCTAATGCAACGCTGAAAATCAATACCGTACTGGGTTTTAGCGAAATTCCGGCCCAACCCATCACGCCCGCCGTCAGGGCCAGGGGGATGATATTGGGGATCAGGGAGCAAAAAAGGATCCGGAAACTCTTGAACAGGTACAGCATACACAGGGCAATCAGCACAAATGCCCAGAAAATGGAGTCTCTGAGCCCATTGATGATGAACCGGGAGCCTTCCAGGAAGGTAATGCTGGTACCGGTGAACTGTACATTGTATTTGGAACTGTCGAAATAGTGGTCGGCCCGGCTTTTCAGGGTATCCAGCAATATTGGTAGACGCTTGCTGCCTATATCAGCCATATTTACGCTAACCCTTGTCATCTGCCGGCCTGTGTCAATAAAAGCCAGCATTAGCTTCTGGAAACTGCCCTTTCCGCTTACCGTATCCTTTTTCATCCTTAGATAGTCCGCCACAAAGGCCCCGTCAAAACTATTGGGCATCGTGTAATTATTACTGTCCCCGTCATAGAAACCCTGCTTGGCAAATTTCAATCCTTCCGCCAGGGAAAGCGGACGCGCAATATCCGGATGTCCCGCCAGCTCCGCGCTGAAGGAATCGATTTTCTGGAAGGTCTCCAGTGACCGCATACCCGCGAGACCATTTCTTTTTTTAGTATCGATGAGGATCTCCAATGGCATGATACCCTTGAAATGTTTTTCAAAAAATTTCAGGTCCTTGTAGATCACATCATCCTGGGGTAGATCATCCACAATGAATCCCTGTGAATTGAGTTTCATGATCCCCGTGATGGAAAAGGCAACAATCACTAACGTGATCGCATAAACGAGTTTACGGTGGCTAAGCACCCACTTCTCAATCCGCGTCAGGATCTTTTCCAACCATTTATTCTCGAGGTAATTCAGGTGCCTTGATTTAGGTGCCGGCAGATAGCTGAGGGCGGAGGGCAGGAGAATCATCGATATAAAAAAGATCACCATGATGTTGATCCCGGCCACAATGCCGAATTCTTTCAGGATCGCACTCTTGGTAAGCGCAAACACTGCAAAGCCAATGGCCGCCGTGATGTTGCAGAACAGGGTCACAATGCCCATCTTGCTCACCATATCCGTCAGTGCTTCCATCTTATGTTCTTTGCTGAGATAAGACGTATGGTATTTGTTCAGGAAATAAATACAGTTGGGCACGCCGATCACCACCACGAGTGGCGGAATCAGTGCATTCAGGATGGTGATCTTGAAGCCGAAAAATACCATAGTGGCCAGCGAAAAGATCACGCCGATGATCACAACCAGCAAAGACAAAATGGTGGTGCTGATGCTCCGGAAAAACAACAAAAGAATAACGGCCGAGAGCAGGATGGAACCCAGCAGGAAAAACCGCATCTCCTTGTTCAACCGGATAGCAAGGTTGCTACGGACCAAGGGCAGTCCGCTCAATTTCACGTCAATCTGGTTGGCCTTCCCATATGCGTACACTTTTTCACTGAGCAAGGGAACAATTTTATCCCGCTGTTTTGAATTCAATACATTCTTATTCACCCGGATGCCCAACAGCCATGCCCCGCTCTCGGGATTGTACATGAGTCCCTGATAGAATGGCAGGCTTTTAAAAGTATTGGCAAGACTATCCAATTCCTGCTGGCTGCTAATGCTTGAAGGGAAGATCTGCTTTGCGTCAAGCTTTTCCGTGGAGTCATTTTTGACGAGGTTGATGGCAGAAGCCACACTGATCACATCATCCACCCCTTCGGTATTTTTTAAATCCTGTTGGAAGGCGAGGAGCTTATTGAATTTCTCAACCTGGAAGAGGTCTTTCTCGATAAACCCAACCGTCATCAGGTTGCCATCTTCCCCGAATTTTTCTTTGAACCGAAGGTATTCCTGGTATTTAGGATTGTCTGTAGGAATGGCCCTTGCGAAGTCATAACTCTGTTGCACCTGGCTGGCGAAATAAGCCATCACAACAGTAAGGATGCCGAGCCCGATCAACAGGAAAAGCCTATTCCTGAGGATCCATTCTCCGAGTTTTTTCCACATAGCGCAAATTAGGTTGCAGTTCGCAAAGTTCGCCAAGTTCGCGGAAACTTTTCTGCGACCTGCGCGACCTGCGAACTGCGAACTTTCTTGCTACCTTAGCGCAATGCGGATATTCGGCATCTTCATATTAATCCTCACCCTCCAGCCTCCCCCTGCACACTGCCAGTTACCGCCGATCGGTCAATGGCGGGAACACCTTCCCTGGAACAATGCCATCCAGGTAGCAGCCAAAGGACAAGAGATCATTGCAGCCACACCTTATGGTGTTTTTTTATATGATATCGATGGCTCGGCTTTTACACGCCGCTCCAAAGGGAATGGCCTCAATGATATTGGGGTTAGTGCGATGGCTCTCGACAGTGTTTCCGGAAAGACGGTTGTGGTTTTTCGCAACAGCAATGTGGATGTGCTGGATGGAGACGTCACCATCAACATTCCGGATATCCGGATCAGCAATGCACCCGGTGATAAATCGGTCTCTCGCGCCCTGGCCCGCAACAATACCGCCTGGCTCAGTGCGGGTGTTGGCGTGATCGTGCTTGATCTCAACAGGGCAGAAGTGAGAGCCACCTGGAGACCCTATGCATCCGGCACACCGTCACCTGTTTTTGCCGTAGCCTTATATAAAGACAGTATTTATGCCGCCACCCGCGAAGGGGTGCGCAAGCTCTCGAATAAAGACGATGGGTCAAACTTCAGAAACTGGCAAACGGCGGATGCTGCGCTGACCAGAAAGATTGACCACGTGCTCGCTGATGCTACACAACTCTATGCCATCACCGGCAACCAGGTGAGGAAATGGGACGGTGTAAAATTCAATCCGTTCTATACGGCAAGTGGCCAGTTGGTGAGTGCAGATCTTTCCAACGGACAACTCTTGATAGGACAAACACAAAACGGACGGGGTACCGTAGTACAGCTCAACGCGCAGGGGACCATCGTCACCACTTACAGGCAAAACGATCTTTCACTACCCAAACAATGCCTGCTGCGAGATGGAAGCCTTTGGGTGGCTGACCAGAACAATGGTCTGCTGCAGATCCGCGGCAACACTGCCGAACGCGTTTTCCCGAACTCGCCGATCAATACCGCACTTGGTGAAATGAAAATGATCGGGAATACCGTATGGGCCACCGCGGGCACCGTCAATGAAGCATGGAACTACCAGTTCAATCCCAACGGCATCTATGCCTTTGATGGAAACGAATGGAGAGGGTATAACCTCTACGCATACCCGAAAATCGACAGTCTGCTGGATATGATCACCATTGCCGGGCAGCCCTCTACGGGCTCCGTATTTGCGGGTTCATACGGTGGCGGATTATTGGAGATCACGGCATCGGGACAATTGAATATTTACAAACAGAATTCACCTTTGCAGCAAGCCGTGGGTGATCCCGGATCCTACCGGGTGAGCGGATTGGCCACGGATGCTTCGGGCAATATATGGATCGCCAATTTCGGTGGCATCCGAAATCTCCATGTCAGAAAAGCCGCTGGCGGCTGGTTGTCTTTCTCTGTGCCGTTTTTTATTTCAGAGAATGCCGTTAGCCAGATCACCATTGATGCCTACGACCAAAAATGGATCGTTTCACCGAAAGGGAATGGATTGTTGTTATTGAATTCCGGACAGAACATCGATAATCCCAATGACGATCGCTGGCGATATTTCAGACTGGGGAGGGGATTGGGTAACCTGCCTTCCAATGTGGTGTATTGTACCGTGCAGGATAAGAATGGTTTTGTTTGGGTGGGAACCGATAAAGGAATAGCCGTGATCACCTGTGGCCAGGATGCTGCTGCCAGCAACTGTGATGCCGTGATCCCCATTGTGCAACAGGATAATTTTGCGGGCTTTCTTTTTCAGGATGAACAGGTGATCTGCATGGCGGTGGATGGTGCCAACCGGAAATGGGTGGGCACACGAAATGGTTTATGGTTGATCAGTAGTGATGGCGAAAAAGTCATCACCCAATTCACTAAAGACAACAGCCCGCTGTTGGCCAACGAGATCAGCTCCCTGGCTATTCATCCCATCACCGGTGAAGTATTTGTGGGTACATCCGCAGGCATCTGTTCATTCCGTGGAACGGCTACAGATGGGGCCGATAAAGCATCATCCGTGTTGGTATTTCCCAACCCGGTTCCGCCGGGATATAGTGGTACCATCGGGATCAGGGGACTGGCAAATAATGCATTGGTAAGGATCACGGAGCAAGACGGCAGACTGGTGTACCAGACCCGTGCGCAAGGTGGCCAGGCAACCTGGAACGGAAGGGATCAAAAAGGCAACAGACCCTCCAGTGGTGTTTATCTCGTGTTTGCATCTGACGAACAGAATGTGGAGCGCATTGTTTCTAAAATTTTCTTCATCCGCTGATATGTTGCATAAAACAAAAGGACTGGTGCTGCGCTCCGTGAAGTATGGTGAAACCAGCCTTGTGGTTACCATGTTCACGGAGTTGTTTGGTGTGCAAAGTTATATGGTCAACGGAGTACGTACCGCATCACCAAAGCAACCTTATCGGGGAAGTTTTTTTCAGCCGGGAACTCTACTTGACCTCGTGGTGTACCATAATGAAAAGCAAACCCTGCAACGGATCAAGGAATACAAATGGTCCTATATCTATCAGGATATTTATCGCAATGTCCACAAGAACACGGTGGCCTTGTTTATTGCCGAGTTGCTGCAAAAATGCCTTCGCCAGCCGGAAACCAATTCGGAATTGTTTGCTTTCGTTGAAGACGTTTTGATCCATCTCGATAAATCTTCCGATACGGTTGCAGCCAATATGCCATTGTATTTTCTGGTACACCAGGCGCATTTCTTTGGATTCATGATCCAGGATGGATTCGATGAAATGCATTCTGTACTTGACCTTCGGGAAGGGATGTATATTTCGTCGAGGCCAGAGCATCCTTACTATTTAGAAGGGCGATTGAGTGAGATCAGTTCACAGTTATTGAAAACGCTTCACCCGGATGAACTGGAACAGTTGCCGCTGGGCAGGGATCAACGTAAACTGCTGATGGATGCCTTGTTGGGCTTTTATCAATTTCATCAGCCGGATTTCGGACAGATGCGTTCTCTCGCTGTGTTACACGCTTTGTACGAGGGGTAGTCCATGCAACCACACCGGCTCGATGCCCAAGGCTGCCGCACCATTGATGGTAGCCCATCGATATACCTCTTCTTTTGGCACACTGGGGAAATGTTTCTGAATCACGGCAAGTTCACTTGAGATAGTTAATTGGTCATTGCTGGAATAACTGTCTGTACCGATGATGATGGGTATGCCGCTGTCCCGCAACATGCGCAGGTCAGGCAAATGATTTTCGATATACAGATTGGCATTGGGGCAGAGGCAGCAGTACAATTTCAGGCCGCGCTTTGCGGCGAGGTCCATGGCCCATTCGATATCTTCCCTGGTAGTATACGTGTTGTGTACGAGTATAATGGTTTGCCCATGGTTGAAGTAGGGCAGATAAGATCTAAGAGACGATACACCTGATGTTATGAACGGTGATCCACTGATGCCGAACTGTTCAAACAGCTGAAGAAAATCTCCGCCACCGGTGCGGAACAACTCGTCTTCTGCGTGGGTTTCCTGGTTATGGATAGAGATAATTTTATTTGCTGTAGTCTTACTGATGTGTTCAAACGCCGTTGCGCTCACAGAATACGGTGCGTGGGGTGTAAAGTTTGAGGATTGAAGACCTGCCAAAAGAAATGTATCCAATACCTGCTGGTAATGGAGCAACCTTGCAGGGGTATTGCCTTCTGAAAAACTAAGCACTTCAATGAAATTCTGGAAATACATTCCGGAATTTCGTTTATACGGGACTGTTATGGCGGAGTTCGAGATATCGCCAACAGCCACGATGCCATCGGCCTTCATTTCTTCCAATGCGTTTTGCATGGCATGGTTCATCTCCGTTTCAGGGAAGCTCCTGTTGCTGACCACGGCTTTCAGAAAGGGAACAAGCCCAGTGTGTTTTGGGATCACACCTTTCATATGGGAGAGTTCCAGGTGGCAGTGGGCGTTTACAAATCCGGGCCGGATGAGTCCGGGAACATACTGTATATCCTCGCCAGCTTCGGCGGCAGCAACGATGCTGGCCTTGCGAGACCGGGTATCCCTGATCAAAACCATGTTGTTGCCATGGAAAACCTGGCCGTCAAACAACTGATCGCCCTGAACTTTCTCGTATCCCATTTGCCGATTTTGTAACTTTGCGCCTCATCTGTAAAGCGAAACAAAAGTATGATAGATAAACTGGAAGCGATCAAGGCGAGGTTTGACAACCTGGGCGTGGCCCTGACCAACCCGGAAGTGGTGAGTGACAACCGGAAATTCACCCAGATGAGCAAGGAGTATCGCAGTCTGGAGACCATCGTAAAAGCTTATCACGATTATCGTAAGCTGCTGGATGATATTGATTTTAACCGGGAGGCGCTGATGGGTGATGATGTGGAGCTTCGTGACCTGGCTAAACTGGAGACAACGGGACTGGAAGAACAGAAAGAGGCGTTGGAGAAATACATCCGGAATTTGCTGATCCCCAAGGATCCGCAGGATGAGAAAAATGCGATCCTAGAGATCCGTGCGGGCACGGGTGGGGACGAGGCATCGCTGTTTGCTGGTGACCTGCTGCGGATGTACTTGCGTTATTGTGAGAAGAAGGGCTGGAAAACGGCTTTGCTTTCAGAAAATGAAGGAACGGTGGGCGGATACAAGGAAGTGCAGGTGGAGGTCACCGGCGATGACGTGTACGGCACCCTGAAATTTGAGAGTGGAGTACACCGGGTGCAAAGGGTACCGAATACGGAGGCCAGCGGACGCGTGCATACCAGTGCCGCAACAGTTGCGGTGATGCCGGAAGCTGAAGAGGTTGATGTGGAGGTGAAGGATAGCGAGGTGAAGATGGATACTGCACGTAGTGGTGGTGCGGGCGGACAAAATGTAAACAAGGTAGAGACAAAGGTCATACTTACGCACCTTCCTACTGGCGTGGTGGTCATGTGCCAGACAGAGCGTACACAGCTGGCAAACCGTGAGAAAGCCATGCAGATGCTGCGGACCAAACTATACGAAGAGCAGGTGCGTAAACAGGAAGAAGAAATCGCAAGGCATCGTAAAAGTCTTGTGAGCTCCGGTGATCGCTCTGCAAAAATCCGCACCTATAATTTTCCGCAAGGTCGCGTGACGGACCATCGCATCGGCATGACGCTTTACAATCTTGGTGAAGTGATGAATGGGGAGATCAGTGAGTTGATCGATGCCCTGCAATTTGCTGAAAACGCGGAGAAGCTTACCCAGCAGAATTAATATTGTATCAATTCTTCAACAAGCTTTTTAAGGGTTCCTGCAAGCACTAACTTACACGTTCATTCCAAACTTAAACGTGTAATATGTTAGATCAATTGATTAACCTGATCCAGCAATCAGGTCAGGCACAGGTAGTGAACAATCCTGCCATTCCCAATGAGCAGAATGACAGGGTTATGCAGGAAGCGGGATCGTCCATCATGGATGGTTTACAACAAGCCATTGGTGGTAGTGGCGGACTGGGACAATTGATGAAGATGTTTGGCCAGGGCGGCTCTTCCAATGGCCTCGGATCACTGATGCAAAATCCCCTCGTTCAGAATATCGTTTCCCAGTTTTCCGGAAAGCTGACCAACCAGTTCAACCTGGATCCGGCCCAGGCAGGACAGGTGAGCAATGGGCTGATCCCCGAGGTATTGCAGAACCTGGCTGGCAAGGTGAGTGACCCTAACGACAGCAGCATTGACATCAATGGGGTTATGGCTTCCCTAACCGGAGGTAAAGCGGGCGGCGTTGATTTTGGCGGATTATTGCAAAAATTCAGTGGCGGCGGTGATGTGGATGGAGATGGGGACGTTGACCTCCAGGATATTATGGCGAAAATTACCGGCTAAAAATCATAAACTGCTGGTTATTAGCTGATTGAATAAATTGACACCAAGTTTGTTAGGCATTTTCACAATTCATTAATAGCTTAGGTAAAACCCTCGGCATCTAATATTCGTATTATAAGGGTGGATCTTTGGAAACAGGGCAAGTACAATAATCGGTTGATGGTTAACGTTGTATAAGTGGAAAGAATTTGTGGAGAGTGTGTTGAGCTTTAGTATACCATTAACAATGTGGGAGTAAACCTTGGCACCTGTTTTGACATCTAATAGTTGAGTACGTTTTTAAGCAGTCAATTTTCTCATAAGCAGTTAGTTTTGGTTGCGGCCCCTATTTCCATAGGGGCCTATTTTTTTGCCCACTATGACGCCTGCCGCCGCACCTGCCGTATCTGCATAAATATCTTTCCAGTCAAACTCCCTTGATGTAAAATTTTCCTGCACCCATTCCATTCCTGCACCGTAGGAAGCAACACAAATGAAAATGAAAAGTAACTTGATTGTCGCTTTTTGCTTGCCAGGGTAGATCCAAAGAAATGCCATCACGGCAAACAATATGAAATGAACCAGTTTGTCGAGGTGTTTGATCTTCGGCGCAGATTCCATTGATCCTGTGTTGATCGTCAACAGGAAAAAGATCATAACTGTCCACAACAACAGGGGCCATGGTGTGAGCAGGAACCGTTTGATCATACGGGTTTTAGCTGACGAGTGCTTCGTAGGCTGCTGCGTCAAGAAGGGCGGCCACGGCAGCGGGATCATTGACTTTCATTTTGATCATCCAGCCTTGGCCGTAAGGATCCTGGTTCACCAGTTCCGGCTGGCTGTCCAGTTCTGCATTTTTCTCCAGCACCGTTCCGGCAACAGGTAGAAATAAGTCGCTCACTGTTTTTACCGCTTCCACTGTTCCGAAAACAGTTTCTGCTTCAAGCGCGCTTCCAATGGTTTCGATATCAACATACACGATATCACCCAGTTCGCTTTGTGCGAATTGTGTAATGCCGATGGTAGCGATATCGCCTTCCAGACTGATCCATTCGTGGTCTTTTGTATAGCGCAGGTTGCCGGGGAAATTCATCTCGAAAAGATTTACGTTGAGGGCCAAAAGTAACTAGTTATGCGGAAAAAAAGCGGCGTTTTATTTTTTCGCCCGCCGCACGAGGGTGACTTTCTGAATTTTTATGTCCTTCAGCGGTTTATCACCACCAGTCATTCCGGTTGTTTTGGTGCCGGCGATCTTATCAACCACCTCCATCCCCGTCACCACTTCACCAAAAATGGTATAGTTCTGGTCGAGGTGGGGAATGCCACCGATGGTCTGGTATACTGCCCTTCTGTCTGGGCTGATTTTTTTTCCTTTGAGCCGATGGGTTTCCACTGAATCGAGGCTTTCTGGTGTGAAGACGCGTCCTTGTACGATGTAGAACTGTGTCCCACTGCTCTTTTTCTCAGGATTCACATCGTCCCCCATCCTGGCGGCCGCCAGCATACCTCGTTTATGATAGAAGCTCTGGCGAATCTCTGCGGGAACGGTGTACTTAGGATTCCTGATGCCCAGGGTATCACCCTTGTTTCCTTTGGTAGCAGGTTCGCCTGCCTGGATCACAAAGCCCTGGATCACGCGGTGAAAGTTGATATCGTCATAAAAATGAAGTTTCACCAGTCTGATGAAATTATCCCTGTGCAAAGGGGTGGAGTCAGAGAGCCTGAGCACAATGGTGCCGCTGTCTGTAACCATCATTACATCTCTTTTTCGGTCTTTTTTGCGGACGCGCAGATCCTGGGAAAAGGCGGCGGTGAAAGCAAGCAGGCAAACGGTGGTGAACAACCATCTATTCATATCAGATCAATCCGGTATTTTGAAAATAAAGCAGAATATGGTCCTTTAAGAAATCTTCCTGGTCTTTCAGGCCCATCGGATCAATATGTTTCAGTTGTTTAAAATGGGGCCATCCATCTTCATCTACGGACTCTAAGCTATAAAATCCACTGGAGGTCAGGAGACTGCAGACGGCCACATGCATGAGATCCTGTTTTTCTTCCTTGGTGAACTTGGTACGGATATCCCCGAACTCCTGTATCCCGATCAGGAAAAGGACGGTTTCCATGTCTGGCTTCTTGCCAAACCGCTCCATGAGCTTTTCTTCCAGCTTCCACCACCTCGCCTGGAGGTCATCTTGGGTAAACATGACGCAAAATTAGGGATATCCGCTGACGGATTATCTTTGCGAAAATTTTAGGCATGTTGCAGGTTCAAGTGATTCGCAAGCAGAGGGATTGGGTTTTGGAAAGACTGGCGGTAAAACATTTCTCCGAACCGGGACTGGTGGATAAGGTGATTGAGCTGGACGACCAGCGTAAATCGCTGCTTACCGCCAGTGAAGTGCTGCTTGCTCGCCGCAATGCGGCATCCAAGGAGATTGGTGGCTTGATGGCAACGGGTAAAAAGGAAGATGCTGAAAGGTTGAAGGTGGAAGTTGGAAGGTTGAAGGAGGAACTGGATGAGGTATCTGCAAAGCTGGTTGTTGCTGAAAAGGAGTTGATGGATACACTGGTAAAGCTCCCCAACCTGCCTTCTGAGCAAGTGCCTGTGGGTCGCACACCGGAAGACAATGTGAACATCCGTCAGGGCGGCGAGATTCCTGTTTTGCCAGAAGGTTCTGTACCACACTGGGACCTGATCAAAAAATATGATATCGTGGATTTTGAAACCGGTGTAAAGCTCACCGGCAGCGGCTTTCCGGTTTATAAAGGGAAAGGTGCGAAACTGCAAAGGGCGCTCATCCAGTATTTCCTGGACTTCAATACTGCGGTTGGTTATACAGAATACATTCCACCGTATATGGTGAATGAAGCCACGGCTTATGGTACGGGTCAGTTGCCGGATAAAGAGGGGCAGATGTATTATATGCCGGCAGATAATTTTTATTTGATCCCCACGGCGGAAGTGCCAGTGACGAATATTTACCGCGATGAGATCCTGAGACTTGCTGATCTACCCGTGAAGATGACGGCACATACGCCCTGTTTCAGGAGAGAAGCCGGCAGTTTTGGGAAAGACGTGCGGGGATTGAACAGGGTGCATCAGTTCGACAAAGTGGAGATCGTGCAGTTGGTACATCCGGAGAAAAGTTACGAGGTGCTGGAGGAGATGGTGGCGCATGTGGAGAAACTGGTGCAGCGTCTGGGTCTGCCTTATCGTATTCTTCGGTTATGCGGCGGCGATATGGGCTTTGCCTCTGCACTCACCTATGATTTTGAAGTGTACAGTGCCGCGCAGGAGAAATGGCTGGAAGTGAGTTCTGTGTCTAATTTTGAAACTTTCCAGACCAACAGGATGAAGATCCGTTTCAAGGATGCCGATGGCAAAACGCAATTGCTGCATACGCTGAATGGCAGCTC
>JBKCVJ010000149.1:0-21598 GCA_046317915.1 Sphingobacteriales bacterium | reverse complement strand
GCGGGATCAATCTCGTACCATTTCACTGCGAAGTTCGGGCGCGCGCCGGCATGATGGTGATTGTTCTGAAACAACTCACCCATTAACAGAAAATCAAAGAACAGAGTGTTGCGGGAATGATCATGTTCATTGAAATTCCGGTATCCATATTTATGTCCTGCCCAGTTCACCACGGCACCCTGGATGGGGCCGATCAAAAAATGTATCGGCAGAAATAAAAACATCCACCACTCTGTTGCGAACATAATGTAAAGCGCTATGTACGCAAATGCAAATCCAAGCCTCGAGTACCAGCTGTCTGCAATCTTATCGATTTTTGGATAAACCGGATAATTTTTGTCGAACCTTGGCTCCACTTTCATCGTTCCTTTATGCACACCATTGTACACTTTACGGGTGTGCCACATCATTGTAAACACTTCTTTGAAAAAATGTGGGGTATGCGGATCCTTCTCTGTATCGCTGTATGCATGATGCATACGATGCAAAATGGCATAGGCTCTTGCATTCAGATATGACGTACCCTGGGTCACCCAGGTATAGATGTGCCAGAATTTCTCCCAGAACTTAGACATCAGAAACATCTTGTGTGCAGAGTAGCGATGCAGGTAGAACGTTTGACCAAACAGGGAGAGATACCAATGAAGGATCAGGAAAATGATGACAAACATGCAAATGTGAATTATACGGTTAATGCTCCTGTTTTACCTTGAGGAATGCACTATCCCTTTTTAGACTGGAGATTCTAAAGATACGAACATCGATTTGTACATCCATACGGTTTAACATTCCAGTTGTTCTAAATCTTAATCAGTGATCCATCGCCATAACTCAGAAACCGAAAATCGTGGGTTAATGCATAGTCGTAAATTTCTCGCCAGCGCGGACCAGCCAATGCAGCGATCAATAGCAGTAAGGTAGATTGTGGTTGGTGAAAGTTGGTGATGATTCCGGCAATCATTTGTGGCTGATACCCTGGTGCAATGAGCAGACGGGTTCTGCAAACCATGCGCTCCATTTTTCGGTTATGCATATAAGTAAGCAGGTGCTGCAATGCTTCTTCACGTGGCAGGATATAATATTGTAGTTGATCATATACGTCCCACTGTTTCATTTCCATTTCTTCCAGCGAGATGTTTGGGTTAAGGGATGCTTTGATCCCCATCCAATATAAAGATTCCAGTGTACGCAGGGAGGTGGTGCCAACGGCAATGATCTGTTCATCTTTAGACAGCGCCAAAATGGTATCCCCGCTTACATCAATGAACTCGGCATGCATCAGGTGGTCTTCCATCGTTTCAGTTTTCACGGGCTTAAAGGTTCCCGCTCCGACATGCAGGGTGACAAACCGGGAAACTATTTGCTTCTCCCGAAGTGATTCAAAAATCCGGTCAGTAAAATGCAGTCCGGCCGTAGGGGCAGCTACGGACCCTTCTTCCTGTGCATAGATGGTCTGGTATCTTTCATTATCTGAGGCTTCTGCATCCCTTTTCAGGTAAGGGGGAAGTGGGATCAGTCCTGCCCGATGCAACAATTCCGCAAAGGTCATATCTGGCGCGTTCCATTCCAGGTTGAGCAGGAAACAATCAGGCAACTGGTCGGCAATGGACGCTTTCAGGGTTGTAGCGCCCAGTTGTTTTTCCAGGACCATGCCTTTTTTCCATTTGCTGGCTCCGCCAACCATGCATTTCCACTGCACGGACCCGGTTTGGAGCATGGCTGTGGTGATATCCGGGTATTGAGGACCCGGTTCAAGGGCAAACACTTCGATCTGTCCGCCCGTGTGCTTGGTGAACAAGATCCTGGCTTCTACCACGCGGGTATTATTAAAGACCAATGAGGTGCCGGGTTGAAGGTGGGAGGGCAGATTTCGATAGATGTCTTCCGATATGTTTCCATTCTCCCAGATCAACAGTTTAGAAGCGTCCCTTTCTTCCAGGGGGAAGCGGGCGATCCTGCTGTCCGGCAGGTCATAATGGTAGTCGGATATCCTGATTTCCTTGGGTGACTGCATAGAATGGGTGCTAACGCACAGTTAATTCACATGATATTGACAGATTTCCACATATAAATGGACAAAATTGCTTGTAATCGAAGCCAGACGCCACTTTACCCTGTGGAAAAATTAAAAAAACCTAAATTAACATCGAAAGTGGGAAATTGTGTTAATTTGTGTAAATATGGATCAGTTCTTGATAACTCATTGTAAATGATAGGCTTTCTAGGGGAATATGAAGTCACCTTGGATGCCAAAGGCAGGTTCCTTGTACCGGCAGGGCTTAAAAAGCAGTTGCCGGACGGGGATTCGAATGCCTTCGTTATCAACAGGGGTTTTGAGAAATGCCTGACCATGTACCCGGAGAAAAGCTGGGAGCCCATTTTTTCCAATATCAGCAAGCTGAATGATTTTGATCCCAAAGTTCGTGAATTCCGTCGATGGTTCCTGAACGGGGCCATTAAAATGGAGCTTGATTCGGCGGGAAGGCTGCTGATTCCGAAAAACCTGATGGATCATGCGGGTCTGGAGCGGGATGTGGTGTTGGTATCCGCGGTGAATAAGATTGAGATCTGGGATAAGGCTAAATACCAGCAGTTCTTTGATCAGATCACGCCGGAAGCGTTTAGTTCACTTGCTGCGGAGGTGATGAGCACCCATAAACCTGAGTAAGATGGAGGTTGAAGGTGGAAGGTTGAAGGTGGAAGGGGAATACCATATTCCGGTTTTGCTGAAAGAGGCTGTGGAGGCATTAAGTGTGAAGGCTGACGGAGTGTATGTGGATTGCACGTTTGGAGGAGGAGGACATAGCAGGGAAATATTGAGACATCTGGGACCCCTTGGAAAACTATATGCGTTTGATCAGGACGAAGCATCAAAGCGTAATCTGCCCGATGACAATAGGATAGAGTTCGTACCCTTTAATTTCCGCCACCTCTCCCGCATGCTCCGTTTCCACGGGGTAGCTCAAGTGGATGGCATCCTGGCGGACCTCGGTGTGAGCAGCCACCAGTTTGACGAAGCGGCACGTGGATTTTCCACCCGCTTTGATGCCGAACTGGATATGCGAATGGATCAGCGGCAACCGCTCACCGCGGCAAAACTGATCCAGGAAATCAGTGAGGAAGAATTGGTCCGAGTACTTAGTGCGTATGGTGAAGTGACGAATGCAAAGACCCTGGCAAAAATGATGGTAACATATCGTGTATCCGTACCCTTGCAAACTATTCAACAGTTCAAAGACGCGGTAAGTTCTGTGGTGAGAGGAAATCCCCATAAATATTTTGCCCAGGTGTTCCAGGCCTTGCGGATCGCAGTGAATGATGAAATGGGTGCGCTGAAGGAAATGCTGGAACAATCATCATCGGTACTTAAGCCCGGAGGAAGGTTGGCCGTGATCACCTTTCACAGCATTGAGGACAGGATGGTGAAGACGTATATGAAGAACGGAAGCTTTGAGGAAGAAGAGGTGGATGAGATATATGGAACGAGGCGAAAGTCGCCCTTCCAGATCATCGCGAAAAAGCCCATCGTTCCGTCCAAAGAAGAACTCGTTAGAAATCCAAGATCGCGTAGCGCAAAACTAAGGGTTGCCGCGTTGATCTGATCTAATCTCCAATATCCCAATAACCAATAACCCATTAGCTAGTAGCTATTAGCTAATAGCTAGTGGCTAGTGAAACACAACTTGATGGAGCAACGGGAACCAAAACTAGAATGGAGAAAAATGCTGCTGAGCTATCAATGGATAGTCAAGAACACGGCTTTCTTCCTTTTTCTCTCCTTGCTCACCGTGTTGTACATCTACAACGGTCACGTTGCAGAAAAAACGATCAAAGACATTAACCGTTCCTCCCGCGAACTCAAGGAGCTTCAGTATGAATACAAGACCATACAAAGTGAACTGATGTTTCAGAGTAAGCAGAGTGAATTGGTCAAAGCGGTGGAGCCGTTGGGATTGAAGGAACTTTCCCAGCCACCACTCAGACTGAAGGATACTATTTATTGATGCTATAAATCCGGTTACGCGGTTGGATATTAAAAAAGACATATTGTGGCGGGTGTACCTGATCTTTCTTGGCATCGTTGTCTTCAGCCTGGCCATTGTAGGTAAGGCATTTTACATCCAGACGGTGGAAGGGGCATACTGGAAGAACATGAGTGACAGCCTTCATCTGGAATACCGTGAACTGGATGCGGAGCGTGGCACCATTTACAGTGAAGATGGATCGATGTTAAGTACATCGATCCCCTACTTTGATGTGCGGATCGATTTTGGTGCAGAGGGCCTGCGTGATAAAAAAGGAAAACGATTCACGGAAAATATTGATTCCCTTTCGATCGCCCTCGCCGGCATGTTCGGGGATCAATCCGTTGAAGCCTACAAAAAAGAATTGAAGCAAGCCTATAAAAAGAAGGAACGTTATTTTCTCCTGCAGCGCAACATCAGTTTCCGGGACTATCAGCAATTGCGAACTTTTCCCCTGGTGCGGCTTGGCAGGAACAAGAGTGGTTTCATTTTCGAGGAAAGAGAGAAGCGTCTCACCCCATTCGGACTGCTCGCCAACCGTACCATCGGTTTGTCGAGACAATATGTTGGCAACAATGGTGTAGTGGTGAACAAAAATGTTGGTCTTGAAAAAACCTACGATACCCTTTTGAAAGGCGAAAACGGAAAGCGCCTCGTGAGAAGGATCTCAGGAGGCGCTTTCGTACCCATCGAGGGTTCGGAAATTGAACCGGAAGATGGGCGCGATGTGATCACTACCATCGATGTAAATATCCAGGACATCGCCGAGAATGCATTGATGAAAGTACTTGTGGAGAATGAAGCGGAACACGGTACCTGCATCGTCATGGAAGTGAAAACCGGAAAGATCAAGGCCATCGCCAACCTTGGCCGGCAGGAAGACGGAACGTATTTCGAGGACATGAACTACGCTATCACCAAGGGTGAGCCGGGCTCAACCTTTAAGCTGGTGACAATGTTGGCTGTGCTGGAAGATAAATTCGCCAACCTGAATACGGTGGTAGACCTGGAAGGAGGTATCTGGAAAACCGCTGGAAGAACCGTGTATGATTCTGAGAAGCATGGCCGCAATGGAGTGACCATCAAGCAGGCTTTTGAATTGAGTTCTAACGTGGGCATGGCTAAGATGGCCGTTAATTATTATTCATCCAACCCCTATAAATTCATTGACCACATCAAGAGATTGAAACTGGATTCAGCCACCGGAATCGATCTCTTGGGTGAGTCAAAACCCGTGGTCCCTACGCCGAAGTCCAGGTATTGGAGCGCACCATCGCTCCCCTGGATGTCCTTCGGCTATAACCTTTCCCTCACTCCGTTGCATACACTCATGTTATACAATGCCATTGCAAACAATGGCAGCATGATGAAGCCTTACCTCGTGAATGCCATCATGAAAGATGGCGCCGTGGTGAAGCAGTTTGAGCCGCAAGTGAAAGTGAATGCGGTATGCTCTCCCCAAACACTCAGGCTTCTGCAGGATTGTCTGGAGGGTGTGATGTTGGAAGGAACAGGAAAATCCCTTGCCAGTCCACATTATGGCATCGCTGCGAAAACGGGTACAGCCCTGGTTGCTAACGGAACTCGCGGATATGCGGATCATATTTATCAATCGTCTTTCGCTGGGTATTTTCCTGCTAAGGATCCCAAATACTCCTGCATCGTGGTGATCCGCAACAAGCCTTTCGCCAAAAAATATTATGGTGCCGCAGTGGCCGGTCCTGTGTTCAAAGAAGTAGCCGACAAGCTCTATGCAATGAACACTTCAACACTGCCGGTCTTTACAGCCGTACCGGTTAAAGACAGTACACTGGTGTACTGGGCGGGTTGGAAACAGGACTTCTCTAAAGTATTTGGGCAGATGGGCGTGCGTGTGCAAGACTCAACAACAACTGCCAAATGGACCTTTGTGCAAAGGCAGGATAATACTACCACGGCAAGGGCACTTAACACTGCAAAGCAGGTGATGCCCAACGTGAAAGGGATGGGACTGAAAGATGCGATCTACCTCCTGGAGAACATGGACCTGAAGGTAGTTGCAAAAGGTATCGGAAAAGTGAATGAGCAGTCGGTCAACGCCGGCGCCCCTATACAAAACGGACAACTGATAACACTGGAATTGAATTGATGGCCAAACTGCTGGACATATTATATAAGGTAAGCCTTCGCGCGGTGAAGGGCAGTACGGATGTGGAGATCACAGATGTGCAAACAGATTCGCGCAAAGTCACCAAAGGTTCCTGCTTCATTGCAGTAAAGGGAACTCTCAGCGATGGCCATGCATTCATCAGCAATGCCATCGCTAACCAGGCTGTAGCCATCATCTGCGAACAGATGCCCTCTGAAACCACTGAAGGCATAACTTATATTCAGGTGGATGATGCCGCTGCTGCAGTGGGACCTATCGCGCATCAGTTCTATCGGGAGCCAACGAAGCAGATGAAGCTGGTGGGCGTCACCGGTACCAATGGCAAAACCACCGTAGCTACACTGCTTTATCAATTGTTTAGCGGACTGGGCCATATGTGCGGATTGGTGTCAACGGTGAAATATATGATTGGTGACCGTGAGTTGCCCTCTACGCATACTACACCTGATGCAGTTAGCCTCAACAGCCTTTTGCATGATATGTGGCACGAGGGCTGTACCCATGTATTCATGGAATGCAGCAGCCATGCCATTCATCAACATCGGATCAATGGTCTTCATTTTGCTGGTGCCATCTTCACGAACATTACGCATGATCACCTGGACTATCACAAAACTTTTGATGAGTACATCCGTGTGAAGAAATCTTTTTTCGATGGGTTGCAGGCCGATGCGTTTGCTATTTCCAATATGGACGACAAACGCGGAGCCGTGATGTTGCAGAATACCATCGCTCAAAAATATTTCTACAGCCTTCGGTCCTTGGCAGACTTTAAAGGGAAGATACTGGATAATGCGTTGAGTGGTTTGCATATGACTGTCAATGAACAGGAAGTGAATTTCCGCATGATCGGGGAGTTCAATGCCTATAACCTGCTTGCAGTGTATGGTACAGCCATCAGTTTGGGTGAAGACAGGCATGAAGTGCTTACGGTTCTGAGCAATCTGAAAGGTGCAGAAGGCAGGTTTGATTACATCGTATCAAAACAAGAGAACATCATCGGTATTGTGGACTATGCACACACGCCGGATGCATTGTTGAATATTCTTGCTACCATCAAAAATCTGCGCAAAGGCCATGAGCGCGTGATCACGGTAGTGGGCTGTGGGGGAGACCGGGATAAAACCAAGCGACCGGTGATGGCCGAGGTTGCGGTGGAGCATAGCGACAAAGCCATTTTCACCTCAGACAATCCGAGGAGTGAGGATCCGAATGCGATCCTGAAAGACATGGAGGCGGGTGTAACGGTGGAGTATAAACGAAAATTCATTGCCATTGCAGACAGGCGTGAGGCGATCAAGGCGGCAGTGAGCATGGCAGGCAGGGAAGACATTGTATTGGTGGCAGGAAAGGGCCACGAAAAATACCAGGAGATCAGTGGACAGAAATTTCCATTTGACGATAAAGAGATCCTGGGAGAATGTTTATCAGACAGGTAAGACCAAACTATGCTATATCATCTTTTTGACTGGCTTTCACAAGGGGGGATCAAGGTTCCGGGCGGCGGACTGTTTCAGTTCATCACGTTCCGTGCGCTGATGGCCATCCTTTTGAGCCTCGTGATCACGATGATCTATGGCAAGCGGATCATCAACCTGTTGAAAAGAAAACAGATTGGTGAAAGCGTGAGGGAGCTGGGTCTTGCTGGGGAGAGCCAAAAGAAAGGAACACCCACTATGGGCGGTATCATCATCTTGCTCGGTATCCTCATTCCTACACTGTTGTTTGCCAACCTGGACAAAGTATACATCAAGTTGGTATTGTTGGCAACAGTGTGGTTGGGTCTTGTGGGTTTTTTGGACGATTACCTCAAACTAAAAGCCAAACGCCTTAAGCAACAACAGGGTGGTGAGTATAAAAAATCAAATGCCGATGGCCTTGCAGGATGGTCTAAGATCATGGGTCAGGTTGGCCTTGGGATCATCATCGGTGCAACACTGTATTTCAGTCCGGCCACCAAAACATGGCGTGAGTTTACTGGAAATCCCAGTGAGGTGAAGGATGTGAAGACGATCACGATTGACGGGAAGAGCAGGTATTTCGTTGAGGCCAATGAACCGATCACCACGATCCCGTTTGTGAAGAGTCATGAGTTCAACTATTCCAAGTTGTTGCCTGAGTCATTGCGATCTTATACATGGGTGTTATATATCCTGATTGTGATCTTCATTGTGACAGCAGTATCCAATGGCGCGAATCTTACGGATGGTTTGGATGGGCTTGCAACGGGCGTGTCTGCGATCATCGGCATTTGTTTGGGTTTGTTTGCTTATGCAAGTGGTAACCTACGGTTGGCGGATTACCTGAACATCATGTACATCCCCAATCTCGGTGAGCTGTCTGTGTTTATCGCGGCGATGATCGGGGCATGCATTGGTTTTCTTTGGTACAACACCCATCCTGCGCAAGTCTTTATGGGCGATACCGGAAGCCTTGCGTTGGGTGGCATCATTGCAGCGCTGGCGATTATGGTAAGAAAAGAATTATTGATCCCCATATTCTGTCTGATCTTCTTTGTGGAGAGTTTGAGTGTAGTGATTCAGGTGAGTTATTTCAAATACACAAAACGGAAATATGGTGAGGGCCGAAGGGTATTTCTGATGAGTCCCCTTCACCATCACTACCAGAAGCTGGGTTATCATGAGAGTAAGATAGCGGTGAGGTTTTGGATCGTGACATTGATGTGTGTGGTATTGGCGATCCTTTCCCTCAAACTCCGTTAACACCATTGCGAGAATGAAAAACCGAAATAGATACTGACCCCATTGAATTCAACCCGTTGAAGAACCATTTTTAAATCCATGGGCATGCAGAAACTGGTCATACTGGGAGGTGGCGAGAGCGGAGTGGGATCGGCAGTGCTCGGCAAAGTGAAAGGGTACGATGTGTTTCTTTCCGATGGAGGAACGCTGAAGCCGAAATACATCGAGGAGTTGGAACGTCATCGCATTGCGTATGAACATGGGGGCCATACGGAGGAGAGGGTGCTAAAGGCTGACGTGATCATGAAGAGTCCGGGCATACCGGGGGACAAAGGGGTAGTGTTGAGGGTGAGGGAGAAGGGTATCCCGGTGATTTCGGAGATGGAGTTGGCATATCGGTACAAGGGCGAGTCTAAGATCATTGGCATAACGGGTACAAACGGCAAGACCACTACTACAGCGATGACCTATCATCTCTGTAAGGAAGGAGGAGCAGATTGTGCCCTGGTAGGAAATATCGGTAACTCGATTGCCCGGCAGGTGGCCCTCGATCCCAAACAAATTTATGTGGCGGAGATCAGCAGCTTCCAGTTAGACGACATCGAAACCTTCAGGCCTGATGTGGCGGTGTTGACCAACATCACCGAAGATCACCTGGACCGATACAACTATCGTTTTGAAAACTATATCCAGGCAAAGTTCAATATCACGAAATACCAAACCGTAGACGATCATTTCATTTTTAATGAGGATGATCCCGTAACCATGGAGTACTTGAACCATTATCCGTTTAAATCTAACCAACTGCCGTTATCTATGAATAGGGAATTACCAAAAGGCGCATTCATCCGGAATAACACCATGAATGTGCAGACTGCTGAGAGGTTTTCGATGAGCATTTATGATTTTGCCCTCAAGGGTAAACACAACCAATTTAATACGATGGCAGCGTGTGTAGCCGCATCTACGATCGGCATCAGGAAAGAGAAGATCAGGGAAGCTGTGTCTACATTCAGCAGTCTGGAGCACCGCATGGAGCCCGCAGGCCTTGTGAGAGGAGTGGAGTTTATCAACGACAGCAAGGCGACAAATGTAAACTCAACCTGGTTTGCACTGGAGTCCATGACCAAACCGGTGATCCTGATCCTGGGTGGCGTGGATAAAGGAAATGATTACACGCTGATTGAAGAGTTGGTTAAAGAGAAAGTGAAGGCGATTGTGTGCTTGGGTACAGACAATACGAAAATTCATAGGGCCTTTGGAAATACGGTTGAAGTGATGGTGAATACACAAAGCGCGGAGGAGGCGGTGAAGGCGGCGTTTCATCTTTCTTCTAAAGGAGATGTGGTGTTGCTTAGTCCTGCATGTGCGAGTTTTGATCTTTTTTCAAATTACGAGGAAAGGGGAAAGAAGTTTAAGGAAGCGGTGAAAGAGTTATAGGGTTATTATGGTTATTGAGTTATTTATCCATGCTAACGCAATAACGACTAACGAATAGCGAATAACATTTATGATAGGGAGTTTACATACAAGGACGAAAGGCGACAAAGTGATCTGGGCGATCGTGGTGGTACTCACCATGATGAGTCTTCTTGTGGTGTATAGCAGCACAGGAACTCTGGCGTATAAACTCTCGAAGAGTACGGAGTCTTACCTCTTCAAGCAGTTTGTGTTCATCGCCATTGGCTTGATTATAATATACTTCGCGCACAAGGTGAATTACACGATTTACTCGCGGGTTGCAGTGTTTATTTTTCTGGCTTCTATTCCCTTACTCCTATACACTTTGCTTTTTGGGACCAGCCTGAATGAGGCCAACCGATGGATCAAGTTGCCTATCATCAACCTGACCTTCCAGACCTCGGATCTTGCTAAGCTTGGATTGTTCATGTATCTCGGTAGGCAGTTGAGTAAGAGGCAGGCAGTGATCAAGGATTTTAAGAAAGGCTTTCTGCCATTGATCATTCCAGTGGCTATCATCTGTATTCTCATCGCGCCAGCCAACTTATCTACCGCATTGTTGGTAGGCGCCACAAGTTTGTTGCTGATGTTTATCGGCCGCGTGGATCTCAAACATATTGGCCTGGTGGTTGTAGCCGCACTGATTCCAGTGATGATTCTGGTGGGTGTTGCAGCGGCTTATTATGATAAAGAAGAAAAGCATTCCAAAGAATTGCCGGCTATCATGCAGAAAGGGCGGATTGGCACCTGGGTGAAGCGTGTGCAGGGATTTATGTATGCGGGCAAGGAAGAGACGGCATACCAGGTACAGCAGGCGAAGATCGCGATTGCCAAAGGATCCTGGATGGGACTTGGTCCGGGTAATAGTGAATCCAGGAACTTCCTGCCGCATCCTTATTCAGATTTTATTTACGCGATCATCATAGAGGAGTATGGATTGATGGGAGGTGTGTTTGTGTTATTCATCTACCTCGCGTTTTTGTTCCGATGCATCCGGATATTCAAGAAATGTCCATATGCATTTGGGGCTTTCCTTGCGCTGGGCTTGAGTTTTACACTGGTGATCCAGGCCATGGCCAATATGGCGGTGAATGTGAATCTTTTTCCGGTAACAGGTGTGACTTTGCCGTTGGTGAGTATGGGCGGGAGTTCATTCCTGTTCACTTGTCTGGCCATCGGCATCATATTGAGTGTGGCGCGTAACGTGGAGCAGAGTGAGCAACCCGTGGTGATCCCAGAAGAAGAAGTGGAGGAAGCGTGATGGGATTGCGGGTGGTCATAGCAGGTGGTGGTACGGGCGGACATATCTTCCCGGCGGTGGCCATCGCTCATGCATTGAAGAAGAAAAATCCGGATGCGGAGATCCTCTTCATCGGGGCAAAAGGGAAAATGGAGATGGAGAAAGTGCCGCAGGCGGGTTATAGGATTGAGGGGTTGGATATCGCGGGATTCAATAGAAGTTCTTTGATAAAAAATATTGCGTTGCCATTTAAGCTGATCAAAAGCTTTTTTCAGGTGCGTAACATATTTGCGGGATTCAAGCCTGAAGTGGCGATTGGTGTGGGCGGTTATTCCACTTTCCCTGTGTTGAAATACGCACAACAGAAAGGTATACCCACATTCATCCTGGAGAGCAACTCCTTTGCAGGGAAGGCCAATATCATGTTGGGGCAGCAGGCATCGAAAGTTTTTGTGGCTACAGATGGCATGGAGAAGTTTTTTCCGAAGGAGAAGATAATCTACACCGGCAATCCGGTTAGGACTGCTATCCTCATGCCGGAGGGAACGAGGGAAGAAGCCGTGAAGTTCTTTGGTCTGGATCCACAGTTGCCGGTTGTGTTGGTAACAGGCGGAAGCCTTGGGGCCAAGAGCATCAATGAAGCCATTTACCACGGTCTGCAAAGGATCACGGAACATGGTATTCAACTGATCTGGCAAACAGGAAAACCATTTGCGGAGCGGGGTAAGGAAGTGGCTGCAGGGAACGGTAAGGTGTGGGTGAATGATTTCATCAAAGAGATGGACAAAGCATTTGCCGCAGCGGATATGATTGTCTCTAGGGCAGGTGCGATGGCCATTTCAGAGATCAGTGTGATTGCGAAGCCGGCCATTTTTGTTCCTTATCCTTTTGCAGCTGAAGACCATCAGACCGCCAATGCAAAGAACCTGGAGCAAAAAGAAGCAGGGATATTGGTGCCGGATGATAAGGCCGCGGCGAAGCTGGTAGACGAAGTGATGGCGCTGGTTACAGATCAGGCAAGGAGAGAAAAACTGAGCAGGAATATCGCACCACTGGGTATCAGGAATGCAGATGAAGTGATTGCAGAAACCATTATAAAAACAGTGCAGAAGGGATGATGAATCTGGCAGATATAAAACACATCAACTTCATCGGTATCGGCGGTATCGGGATGAGTGCGTTGGCCAGGTATTTCCATTCCCTGGGTATTCAGGTAAGTGGATATGATAAAACGCCATCGGTACTAACGAAAGAGCTAGAGGCAGAAGGAATGATGGTGCACTATGAAGATGATTTGTCGAAGGCACCAAAGGATGTGCAAGCGGTTGTATTTACACCAGCGATCCCGGCAACACATAGCGAGTTGAGTTGGTATAGGGAAAGCGGTTATCCGGTGTTGAAGCGTAGCGATGTGTTGCAGATCATCAGTGAACATGCTTTCAATATCTGTGTAGCAGGTACGCATGGCAAAACAACGATCAGCACCATGACGGCACATATCCTGAGGGATACGGGCTATGGTTGCAACGCATTTCTCGGGGGCATTGCCAGCAACTACGACACCAATTTCTGGAGCCACGCACGTAACTGCTGTGTGATTGAGGCCGATGAGTACGATCGTAGTTTTTTGAAGCTGAGCCCTGATGTGGCGGTGATCTCGGCCATGGATCCGGATCACCTGGATATCTACGGAACGGCGGAAGAAATGGAAGAAGCGTATATCCAGTTTGTGGGTAAGATCAGGAGCGGCGGTGTATTGATCAGTAAGAAAGGTTTGAAGCGGGAAAATAACTTAATAACAAATAACCCCATAACCGGTCTCACTTATCACAGGGAAGATGCTAACGCCGATGTATATGCGAAGAACTTACGGATTGAGAAAGGGGCTTACGTGTATGACCTTGTATACAAAGAAAGATTGTTGAACGATGTGGTGTTGAATGTGGGCGGATTACATAATGTGGAGAACAGTGTGGCGGCGATGGCCGTGGCGATGTGGTTGCAGATCGATCCGGAGAAGGTTAGGACAGCCGTGGCATCCTTCCGCGGCGTGAAGCGGCGGTTTGAATACATCGTGAAGAACGAAGAAGTAGTGATGATCGATGATTATGCGCATCATCCCGAAGAATTGCGCTGGCTGATCATGAGTGTAAAGAACCTGTACCCTGATCGGGAATGTGTGGTGGTATTTCAGCCACATTTATTTACGAGGACCAGGGATTTGGCCGATGGATTTGCCGAAGTACTTGACCTGGCTCATGAAGTGATGTTGTTGCCGATCTATCCCGCAAGGGAATTGCCTTTGGAAGGGGTGACTTCAGAGATGATCAAAGAAAGGATGAAAAAAGCGAAAGTGACAGTATTAGATAAAGAGGGAGTAGTGAGTAGGGTTGAGGGTTTAGGGAACAGGGATAAGATGGTGTTGGTAACGGCTGGTGCGGGGGATATTGATAGAATGTTAGAAACACTGAGAAGGTTATTGGTTAGACGTTAGTTGTTATTGCAGTTGATCTCCTGAAATAACAACTAACAAATAACGGCTAACACTAAATGAAGTTTATGATTACAGGAAGCAGGTTGTTACGGAGTTTGATGCTGGTCTTTTGGATCGGCTTGTCGGTGAGTGCCCTCACCCTGCTGATCGCAGCTATGGAAGCGAGGAGCAGTAAGCCATGTAAAGATGTGAACATTTCGATCATTGCCGGGGCTAATGCAATGTTTGTTGATAAAGGTGATGTACGCAATGTGCTGGACTTTATTGGCGGGAAGCTGGTGGGTAAATCCATGAAGGAGTTTGACCTGAGCAAGATGGAAGATTCATTGGAGTCAAATCCATGGGTGAGCAGTGCAGAATTATATTTTGACAACAACCGCGTGTTGCACGTAAAAGTGGAAGAGCGTGAACCTATCGCCAGGGTGTTCACGGCAAAAGGCAATTCGTTTTACATCGATACAACATTAACCCGATTACCCTTAAGTGAAAAATTCACACCCAGGTTGCCCGTTTTTACGGGCTTTCCTTCAGAAAAAACGAAATGGAAGGGCAGTGACAGCATCCTGCTCAACCAGATGAAAGATATCAGCCTTTTTCTGGCAGCAGACAGTTTCTGGATGGCACAGATTGATCAGATCGATATCAATCCGCAGAAACAGTTTGTGATGGTCCCGAAAGTAGGCGAGCATACCATTCTTTTTGGAGATGGCGAGGATGCTGCAAAAAAATTCAGGAAGCTCTATGCCTTTTATGATGAGGTCATGAGCAAAACAGGATGGAACCAATATAGTACAGTACATGTAGGATTTAGGGGACAGGTAGTAGGGACAAGGAAAGATGCAATGGAGATCAGGTCAGATACTACACTGGCAAGACAACTGGTGAAGCAGATGATCAAGAGCCAGCGCGAGGAAGCATTGAAAGACACCATACATACCAAAACAGTTACAACAACCAGAATAAAAGAACAACTATGAACCAGGAACAACCTATTATTGTAGGTCTTGACATCGGTACTACCAAGATCGCTGCCATTGCCGGAAGAAAGAACGAATTCGGCAAGCTTGAGATCCTTGGCTTTGGACGCGCCAACAGCAACGGCGTGCAGCATGGTATGGTGTTAAACATCGACCAAACCATCAAAGCTATCCAGACGGCGCTGGAGAATTGCTACGCATCTAATCCCAACCTCGAGATCAACGAAGTGTATGTAGGGATTGCGGGCCATCACATCAAGAGTCTGCAGACCCGTGGCGATATCGTTCGGAAGACTACAGACGATGAGATCAAGCAAAGTGAGATCGACCAGTTACTGGCGGATCAGTATAAGACATATATCCCTGCGGGCGACCAGATCATTGACGTGATCCCCCAGGAATTTACTGTAGATAATTTCCAAAACATTCCCAATCCGATTGGCTATAGTGGTGTGAAAGTGGGTGCGAATTTCCATATCATCACGGGTGATAAAAATGCGATCCGCAACATCAACAGGAGTGTGGAGAAAGCGGGACTGAAAGTGCGTGACCTCGTGTTGCAGCCACTGGCATCAGCTGCTGCAGTTATGAGTGAGCAGGATCTGGAAGCAGGCGTTGCCATTGTGGATATTGGTGGTGGTACAACGGATCTTGCTGTGTTCTACGAAGGTATCCTGAAGCATACTGCTGTTATTCCTTTTGGTGGTGAAAACATTACGAATGATATCAAGACCGGACTGGGTGTATTGAAGACGCAGGCCGAGCAGATGAAACTGCAATTCGGTTCTGCCCTGGCAGACGAAGCAAAGAATAATGCTTATATCACCATTCCTGGTCTTCGCGGCATGCCGCCTAAAGAGATCAGTGTAAAAAATCTTGCCAACATCATCCAGGCGAGGATGAGCGAAATCCTTGATTTCGTCAGCTATCACCTGAAGCAGGTAGGTCTTGACGGCAGGATGCTGAATGGCGGTGTAGTGTTGACTGGTGGTGGTTCTCAACTAAAACATCTTATCCAGTTGACGGAATATGTAACGGGTTTGAATGCGCGTATTGGTTATCCCAATGAACATCTTGCTGCGGGCCATATCGATGAATTGGCTAAGCCGATGTATTCAACTTGTATAGGCCTCATCCTGAAAGGATACAACGTGTTTGAGAATACACAGAATACACTGCGCGGAACAACAGCAGCGGTGAAAGAAGTGGAGATCGAAGAAACGGTGACCGTGCAGGATGGAAAAGATGTGGTGATCAAGGTGCAAAAAAGGAAGAAGAGCCTGAAGGGATTCATGGATTCCATTAAGGACGGACTGATTGATCTTTTCAAGGAGGAAGAAGACGCGAAGTTAATGTGACCATTTCTTTAGTTCGCAGGTCGCAGGTCGCAAGTTCGCACGGCGGGTGCTACCTCGCGAACTGCGAACTGCGAACTGTGAACTGCGAACTGTGAACTGCGACCTGACATAAATCTTTAGATAAATAACACTTAAACGTACGAACATGATTCAATTCGATTTGCCAAAGGAACAATCATCAATCATTAAAGTGATAGGTGTGGGTGGTGGCGGCAGCAATGCAGTTAACCACATGTATGGCCAGGATATCGAAGGAGTGAACTTTGTGATTTGCAACACCGATGCTCAGGCCATTGCGCAAAGCAGGGTTCCCAATAAAATACAACTCGGTCCACACCTCACACAGGGGTTGGGCGCAGGTGCCAATCCTGAAATTGGCAGACAGGCTACGGAAGAGAGTCTGGAAGAGATCCGCAGAATTCTTGAAGTGAATACCAAAATGGTATTTATCACTGCGGGTATGGGTGGCGGTACCGGAACCGGTGGCGCTCCTATTGTTGCGAAGATCTGCAAGGATCTCGGTATCCTTACGGTGGGCATCGTTACCACACCTTTTTCTTATGAAGGAAAGAAGCGTATTGCGCAGGCGGAAGAAGGCATTAATAAGCTGAAGGGCTATGTAGATACGTTGCTGGTGATCAGCAACGATAAGCTGCGTCATCAGTTTGGAAACCTTACAATGCGTTCGGCATTTGCTAAGGCAGACAATGTGTTGGCAACGGCGGCAAAATGTATTACCGATGTGATCAACTCTACGGGTCAGATCAACGTTGACTTTGCCGATGTATGCACCGTGATGCGCAGTGGAGGTGTGGCCATCCTTGGCAGTGCAACCGTAAATGGAGAGAACAGGGCACAGCGTGCGATTGAGCAGGCTCTGAATTCGCCATTGCTAAATGACAATGATATCCGTGGTGCGCGTTGGATCCTGATCAACATTAACTCAGCCGAAGGAGGGAATGAATTCACGATGGATGAAGTGGAAACCATCCAGAACTACCTGCTCATACATGCTGGAGAGAGCACAGATGTGATCCTTGGTATGGGATACGATAGCACTCTCGGGGACAACATCGGCATAACACTTATTGCAACTGGATTCGACAAGAAGAATCCATTTGACGGAGCGATGATACCGGAGAAGCAGAAGCCGCAGGAAGAAAAAATTGTGATGACACTGGGTGTGGATGGCGAGGAAACAAAAATCTATAGCAAGCCTCAACCCGTTGTTGAAGAAATGGACCTATTGGCACCCCAACTTATACAAGAAACGAGTACCCTGAATACCCCTGAAACCCCTATGCAGCATATGCCTCAGGCTGAATCTATGCCTGAGGTGTATATGCTGAACATGGACGCAGGAGATGCCCCAACTTTGATTTCTGAACCGCCGATGCCAGCCGTTGAACAACCTGTGCAAAATATCTGGAATAAGGAAGAATCTGAGGCTGAACCAGTTATGAGAATGGAGTTGAGTACTGAAGAAAATAGCGTGGAAATTGAAATGCATTATCTATCTTCACCCACTCAAGTTCCTACCGAAAATCTCAAAGCTGAAAGCCAATCACAGGCTATTACACAGCCTGTTGATTCAAAAGATACTAAAGATGCTAGCACCACCCGGACGTCAGGTGGATTTTTGGCCAAACCATCCAACATCTATGCCGAGGACCAGATTGATTTAACATCCAAACAAGATAAGCCTGTTGAAGAGCTGATTACCGCGAACGTGGACGAAGATGGGCCAATTTTCGACATGCAGCTGGTGATCAAAGATACGAATGCGGTGGATGAGCCTGGCACACCTCCTGTTCATGCAACTTTGGGTTCCATTACTTCTGTCGAGGAACCTGCGATGCAGGACGAGGCAGAGGATCAAAAGCGAAAAGCAGCAGAACGGTTACACAAGTTGCGCAACTTGTCGTTCAATATAAATGCTGCCGATCCAAACAATGAATTTGAGAGTGTGCCGGCTTATGTCCGCCGTAACTTAGAGATGCACAACACTGCCCTCACTTCAGTTGAGAAATTCTACAGCAAGTACACCGTCAAATCTGACGAAAACAACCAGGGCCAGATCAGTACCATCAACACTTTCTTAGACGGAAAAAAGCCTGATTAACCATTATAGATCCCAACCCCGGAAAACTAGATATTTTGTTCATAGTTGTAACCCGATAGAGCCTTGCGTATCCACGCGGGGCTCTTTTTTTAGGTCGCAGTTCGCAGGTCGCGAAGGTCGCAGGGAAGTCTTCGCACTTCTCCCTTCACCTTCTCCCTTTGACACAAGGTGGATGAAATCACAGAGGAAATTTTTGTAATTTAGCCACAGAATGGCTACCGTATTGATCACCGGAGGTACCGGTATGATTGGAACTGCACTTAGTAAGATATTGGCTGACAATGGCTTCAACGTCATCATTGTATCCAGGAATCCATTGGAAACGGCTGCCAAGCATGATTATAAGGCCCGCGAACTGTATTTCCGTGACACGGGCAAAGTATACTATTCCCGCTGGGACATTGACAAGCAATACATCGATCCGGCGGCACTTGCCGAGGCGGATTATATCGTTCATCTGGCAGGAGCCGGTGTGGCTGAGAAGCGGTGGACGGAAAGCCGGAAGCGCGAGATCCTGGAGAGCCGTGTGCGGTCCAGCGAATTCATCGTGAAAGCCTTGAAAGAGAATCCCAATAAAGTAAGGGCCGTGGTCAGTTCTTCCGCCATTGGTTGGTATGGAGCAGACAATGGTAAACCCTTTGTAGAAACGGACCCGCACAGCCATGATTTTCTTGGCGAGACCTGCTCCGCCTGGGAGAAATCGATCTCTGGTGTTACAGAACTTGGGAAGCGTTTGGTGATCCTTCGTACGGGCATCGTGATGAGCAATGAAGGTGGTGCACTGGCAGAGTTCAGAAAGCCGATGCGTACCGGCGTAGCTACCATCCTCGGCAGTGGTAACCAGGTCATCAGCTGGATCCATGTTGAGGACCTTTGCCGGCTTTACATGCACGCCATCGATGAAAAAGAAATGTCCGGTGTATATAATGCTGTGGCACCCAATCCCGCTACCAATCGGGAGCTGACCAATATATTGGCCCAACATGTGACCAATGGCCGCGCCATCACCATGAAGGTGCCTGAATTTGCGCTCAAGCTGGCACTGGGTGAAATGAGTATGGAAGTGCTGAAAAGCGCCACTGTTTCCTCTGCCAAAGTACAGTCTACCGGTTTCCAGTTTATCTACCCCAGACTGGAAAGGGCGATCGAGAGTTTGTATTAATAGTAACACTACTGAGCATCTTTTTTTAAAAGGCTTGTTAAAACCCAGCATCGGTATCGGGTCTGATGTGGATTTATTTCTGGTTTGCATCTAAACCGGACCATGATTAACGAAAGCTTTAAACTCGCATTCTTTCTGATAGCCATCATTGCTTGTAATGCAAATGCCAGAGAGGAGTCATTTGCGAAAGGTTCCATTGCAGAGGCGGGACATTACGTTGACAATCATCAACGTGCTATCCAGGTTGAAGACGCGAAGACCTTCGCAAATCAGAAGAAAATCCGGCAAGATTACTTTCTCCTCTTTGATCTTCGCATTCACTCCGGAAAGAAAAGACTGTTCCTTGTTAATCTGCAGACCGGGAAAGCAGTTGATAGTTTCATGGTGGCCCATGGCGCAGGGGCTAACCCATGGGGTAGAGATTTCACCAAAGACAAGCCGCAGACTAGCAATACTGTGAACAGTCACCTCACTTCAGTGGGTAAATATCTGTTGGGCAACCGCGATTACAGTAGCTGGGGAATTCATACAAAGTATTGGTTGTATGGTCAGGATTCTACCAACAGCAATGCCGTGAAACGAGTCGTGGTTCTGCATTCCTGGGACCATACGCCTGAAGAAGAAGTTTATCCCGATGGCACTCCGGAGAGTTGGGGATGTCCCGCTGTCTCAGACCGTACTATGAAAAAATTGGACGAGCTGTTGAGCTCGTCCAAAAAGAAAATGTTGTTCTGGATTGTTAACTAGTTCTTCTTCACCGGTGTTGTCACCTTAGATGGCGGAAGCGGTTTTGTTCCGGTGAACAAGGCGGAATTCACCTGCGCCGGATTACCCATATACACCCAACTCATCTTCGTGAAATATTTGCGGAAGGCATCATTCACCTTGGCAGTGGTAAGACCCGCCAGTTCGTTCTTCATCGTGTTGGCCCTGCGCCAATCACCAAACAATACTTCATTGGCCGCATAGGTTGCCGCCTGGGCACCATTGGTTTCCTGGCGATAGTAGATCCTTGTAGAATAAGTATTGATCTCGTTCTTCACTTCTTCATTGTTGAAGCCCTCTTTCTTGATCTTGTCCACCAGGCCATTGAATACATTGATGTATTTATTAGGTTCTGTAGTGGATACACTCACGTTCGTGACGGAAGTACTGTTGCCTTCAAAGTAAGCGCCGGGTGCGTACGACAAACCATTTTTTGAACGCACTTCAAGGAAGTGTCTATCTGCAAAAATGTTCATTGCCACGCGATAAGCCAGATAGTCTGGTGTGCCGGGCAATGGTCCGCTCGTCATCCCAACGATGTAATTGGTCGCGAATTCTTTCTTGGTTGCATTGAAGGTATTGCCTGTGGGCGTGTATTTTTCTTTCTTCAGTGTGAAAGGTTTGCCTGTAGGAATTTTAGCCAGAAGCTGCTTCAGCTTATTGGTGATATCTTCTTTCTGAACATCACCCACCACCACAATCATGATCTGATTTTTATTCAGGATCTGCGTATAGTAAGCTTTCGTTTCTGCAACGGTCAGCTTATTAACGATGTCAACACTTCCGCTCGGATCTTTTGAATAATCACGACCATTGAAAGCAACCTTCTTTGCGTATTTGTTGATGGTATAGTCGGGATCTGATTCCTGCATGCCAATCATATTCACTGCATCCTGTTTGATCCGTGTGAATTCTTTTTCATCAAAGCGGGGTGCGGTAAGTGCGTCAATATATAATGGCCAAACAGCATTAAGGTCTGAACTGATGCAATTCATTCCAACCGTGCTGTAATCCATATCCGCACTGGAGTAGATCTGTCCGCTGACTTTATCCAGCTTGTTTTTGAAGCTGTTTTTGTCGTCATTTTTTGTTCCGCATTCCAGCAATGCATTCAGTGCAAGGGATTCAATGCCTTGTTTACTG
>JBKCVJ010000148.1:0-5830 GCA_046317915.1 Sphingobacteriales bacterium | reverse complement strand
ATGGAATGTTTTTCATTCAATTTCGCAGCAGAAAACTAAAACCAATGCTCAAAGACAAATTAAAAAGGCTCATTCTGCCTTTTGTTTTAATTGCCTTTATCCCAGCATATAGCGAGGCTAATGACCGGGCGAATATTCCTGCACCGGAATGGCATGGTGCAGTTGAAAAATTGATCACAGGCAAGATCACACAACAGGGTGGCCAACCCCTGGCCGGTGCTACCATCACGGCAAAGTCGTCTGGCGCAAGCACAACCTCAGATGCCAATGGTAATTTCTCCATTAATGTTAAAGACGACAATGATATCCTCGTGATTTCCTTCGTTGGCTTTGCAACCAGGGAGGTACCTGCTTCGCAGTCGGCCAACATCGTTCTCGTTTCCGCTACAAATGATCTTACCAACGTTGTTGTGGTAGGATATGGATCTCAAAACAAGAGAGACGTTACAGGTGCCGTAAAATCCGTAAAAGCGGAATCTTTCAATAAAGGCATTATCCTTGGTCCTGAACAATTGATCCAGGGTAAGGTAGCTGGTGTCAATGTCACTTCAGCGAGCGGTGAGCCCGGCGGCGCGCAGAGTATCACCGTACGTGGACCCGGTGGTGTAAGAACCGGAAGCACACCGTTGTTTGTGATCGATGGCCTTCCATTAGATAACTCAAGTACCGGCGGTGGCAATCCGTTGAACTTCATCAACCCACAAGATATCGAAGCGATCGACGTATTGAAAGATGCATCCGCAACCGCGATCTACGGATCCCGTGGTGCCAACGGTGTCATCCTGATCACTACAAAAAGAGGTAAGGCAGGTGTACCAACGATGACGTACAGCCTTGCACTTGGTAGTTCAACCATGGCAAATCCGATTGCCGTATTTACAGCGGATGAATATCGGCAACAAGTAAAGTCCCTCGGCGGTACCTTGGTAGACAAAGGTGCAAATACAGACTGGCAGAAAGTGATCTCCAGAACTGCATTTACACAGGACCACAACCTTTCCTTCAGTGGTGGTGCCAATGCACTCACCTACTATGCTGCATTCAATATGCAAAAGCAGCAGGGTATTATCAAGAACAGTGATCTCAACAGGTATAGCGGGAGGTTCAATGTAACCCAGAAACTGCTCGACAATCGGTTGACTATTGAAGCCAACCTGAATGTGGCAAATACTTACAATCTCCGTCCACCGGTCTCTTCAGTGATTGGTGATGCATTGTCCAACAATCCTACCTATCCTTCAGATTCAGCAGGTATCCCTACCCGTTACCAGGACATCAACAATCCATTGGTGACCTTCAGCCTGGAAAAAGAGATCACCAAGATCAATAGATTCATCGGTAATATTTCGCCTTCTATTCAGATCATCAAAGGACTCACCTATAAATTGAATTTTGGCGTAGACCTTTCCAATTCCACCAGGGACTATCAATCGCTGCCAAGCCAGGTCCCACAGCGCGACGGCAGGTTGGAAACCTACTACACCTACAACAGAAACACCCTTATCGAAAACTATCTGACGTATAACTTCAAGAAACAGGACCACAACTTCTCTGTGCTGGGTGGATACTCCTACCAGAAGATCTTCCTGCAGGGGCGTAATTACAGCATCAACAGGTTTCCACTCAATTCATTTGAGCCGATTTACAACCCCGCCAGTGGGCAGGAACTCACACTGGCCAACAACAGACCCGGCGGCTATGCTACGGAGAATGAATTGCAGTCGTTCTTCGGTAGGCTCAACTATAGCTACCAGAACAAATATCTGTTGACGGTGAACTTCAGGGCCGATGGATCTTCAAAATTCGGAGACAACAACAAGTATGGCTACTTCCCCTCTTTCTCAGCAGCATGGAGAATCTCTGAAGAAGATTTCATGGCATCGTCCCCCTTCTCTAATTTGAAACTGCGCGCAGGCTGGGGCCGCACCGGCAACCAGGAAATCCCATCCAAGATCACACAGCCACTGTATACATCGGTGGTGTCTGCCTCTACCAGTTACCCACTCGCAGCATCAGGGCCTTATCCCGCAGGGACTACCTTCTCGAGGCTGGCGAATCCCGATATCCAGTGGGAAGTCTCCAATCAGTGGAACGTCGGATTGGACTTCGGATTGCTGAACGGAGATTTGAATGGATCGATAGATGTCTTCAACAAAGTATCAAGCAATATTCTTCTTGAGGTTATTCCTGCTGACCCTGTTCAGCCTGCAGGTACGGTATGGACCAACGTACCGGATATGACCATTACCAACTCAGGCGTGGAGATTGATCTTGCCTATCGTCATACTACAAAGAGAGGCTTTACGTATGGCCTTGGCGGAAACATGAGCTTCATGAAAAACATCGTGGAGAACTCACCATACTCCGTGATCCCGTCTGGTTCTGCATCCGGTTCCGGTTTGACATCCGCTACGATCAACGGTTATGTGAATAATGAGCCCATCGGAACATTCTACCTGAGAAAATTCACTGGCTTTGATGCAAATGGGATCAGCACTTACCAGGATACCGATGGTGATGGTATTGTTACAGACAAAGACAGAATCGCCGCTGGCTCAGCATTGCCAACAATGATGTATAACTTCTTTGCAACACTGGGCTGGAACGGTTTCGATCTGAATGCCAATTTCAACGGAGTGTCCGGCAATAAGCTGTACGATAATACCGCGAATGCCTTCTTCTACAAACTCAGGCTGTTCAAGGGTATCAATACTACACAAGAAGCCATTCAGTATCCGGAAGAATCCGTGAATAACGCTGCACCAGTCAGTACCCGCTATTTGAAAGATGGCTCGTTCCTCAGGCTGAATAACCTCAGCCTCGGTTACACCTTCAACACGAGGAAAATGGGTATCAACTGGCTTCAATCAGCGCGTCTTTCACTGACCGGACAAAACCTGTTTGTAATCACCAAGTATGATGGCTATGACCCTGAAGTGAATATCGACAGGCAGATCAATGGCATCAATTCTTATGGTATTGATTACCTCAGCTACCCGAAAGCAAGGTCATTCATTTTTGGATTACAAGTCACATTCTAAACATTCATTGCGATGATAACTACATTTAAAAAGATCATGTTGGCGGCCATTGTGCTTGCCGGCATCTCATGTACCAAATTGGAAGAGAACGTTCTCGATGAGAGTTCAATTCAGGGGCAGACAGACAAACAGATCGCCGATGGCTTGATTGCACCGGTGTATGCAAGGCTCCCGGACATCTACAGACACACTACTTTGTTTGCGCTTTCCGAGATCTCTACGGACGAAGCCATCTTACCGTATCGTGGCGGTACAGATTGGGGTGATAATGGAATCTACATCTCCCTTCATAGGCATGAAACAACGAGTACGGACCCTAACGTCAGAGACACCTGGACCTTCGTCACCCAAAGCATCTCAAGGTCAGTTATCGCTTTGAGCGCATTGCCTGAAAACAAAGATGTGAATGCCAAAGTTTACCTCGCGGAAGCAAAGGCGATGCGCGCATTCTACAATATGCTTGCCCTCGACCTTTGGGGTATCAGCTTTGTGAAAGAAAAGCCGGATGATATCTCACAGATCATTCGTGGGAACGATGCAGTGGAATACATCGCTAAAGAACTCATTGCTGCAGAACCCAATCTGGAAAGCAATGTAGGTGCGGGCCGCGTATCAAAAGCAGCAGCATGGGGATTGCTTGCAAGGCTTTATCTCAATGCAGCGGTATACCGTGATCCATATGGCACGCCGCAGTTTAAGACAGAAGATCTGGATAAAGTGAACGACTATACCACGCGCATCATCAACAGTGGCACCTATCAATTGGTGGCGGATTATTTCTCGATCTTTAGTGACAACAATAACACCAACAGGGAGCTCGTGTTTGCAGTGGACCAGCGTTTTGATCTGAATGGTCATAACCGTTTGGCATATTTCTCATTGTCCGGGGATCAATTTCCTTTACCAGCATTTCCTGGCGCAAACGGAACAGACGGTCCCGGCATTACGCCTGATTTCTATCGCACATGGGTAAACGCTTATAGCGGAGATCCTGCAGGTAAAGATCCCAGGTTCTATAAAAAGAATCTCGTTGTTCCTACCAACGGTGCAGATACGTGCTACAGGGATGTTGATTTCAAAATAGACCGCGGTATCCTTCGCGGTCAGCAATTTGGACTCATCCGTCAGAGTGGTGCATTCGTAAAATGCCCAGATGGAAGGTTCAGGGTGGGCAAGCTTTTCAACGTAACGAGAAGCAGACCTACACTTCCTGTTGATTTCACAGAGACGATCAATTTCACGACAGCTGGTAGCGACTATAACACCGGCTTCCGCGTAGAGAAATATGAATTCAGCGCTAAATCAGCCAGTGGGCGAAACTTTGGCGAGGCAGATATTTCGATTGTAAGGATGGCCGATGTGTACCTGATGAGGGCCGAAGCCAAGCTTCGCAAAGGAGACCAGAGCGGAGCGCTTACAGATATTAATGCTATACGCACGGCAAGAACAGCATATGGCTTTACCGCGCCGGCACTCACAGCAATTACCAATGATATCCTGCTTCGTGAAAGAGGTTTTGAATTGTATTGGGAATTTCAAAGGCGGACAGATCTGATCCGATTTGGAAAGTATGAAGACAGCTGGACAGAAAAGAACAACACAGACAAGAACAAAAGACTTTTCCCTATTCCTCAAACAGCTATTGACGGCGCATCAAACCTGGCTGGATACCTGAAGCAGAATCAGGGATATTAAACGCAGGTTGGAGCTTGAAGGTTGCAGGTTGCAGTATAGGCTGGAACTTGCAGCCTTCTTTCTTTTGGCGATATCCTCTACATAAGAAGGCGTACTTTTAGGAAAATAAGTACCATGCGGCTTTTTGCTATTTTGCTGCTTTGTCTGCCCATTGCTGTTTTCTCACAGACCGTTTCAAATACAGAAACAGTTGGCATCTCCACAGAACGGCTCGGAAGGATCGACACATTTGTGAACAAGTATATTCAGGAAAGTCGGCTCAACGGCGCGGTTGGCCTGATCATGAAAGATGGGAAAATAGTTTATTATAAATCGATGGGCTATAGCAATATCGCGAGCCGCACACCGATGCAGAAAGACCATATCTTCCGCATTGCCTCCATGACCAAACCTATTGTGACCACAGCGGTGATGATGTTATGGGAAGAAGGTAAATTTTCACTGGATGATCCCATTTCAAAATTCATCCCGGCTTTTAAAGACGCCAAGGTGTTGGATCGATTTTATAACAATGATACCAGCTTCACCACGGTGCCGGCTAAACGGGAAATCACGATCCGGCATCTGCTGACCCATACTTCCGGTATCGGCTATGCGCAGATTGGCTCACCCTTTGCCAATGCCATCTATGCGAAGTATAAGATCAATGGTGGCATCGGTACGCCATCGGATAAATTGAGCGAGGTAATTCCTCGGCTCGCAAAACTTCCCTTGTTTAACCAGCCCGGTGAAAAATTTCTCTATGGACTGAATACCGATGTGCTTGGTTATTTTATTGAAGTAGTCAGCGGCAAACCGCTTGACGTTTTCCTGCAGGAACGCATCTTTGCTCCGCTGGGTATGAAGGACACGTATTTCTATCTTCCAGCAGATAAGGCATCCAGGCTTGTGCCCATGTACAAGTTAAACGACCAAAACAAGGCAGAAGCATACGCCGCAAAATTCGAAAATGGCGGTGACCCCAACTTCCCACTGGCACCAAAAGGTTCTTATTTCTCCGGTGGCGCGGGATTGAGTTCAACGGCGCTCGACTACGGATTATTTTCGCAAATGCTGGTCAATGGTGGGGAACTGAATGGGGTGCGATTGCTTTC
>JBKCVJ010000147.1:0-27047 GCA_046317915.1 Sphingobacteriales bacterium | reverse complement strand
GCCATCACATTACCACTCGCATCCCTCACATACCAGGTATGGGCCGCCCGGTAGTTGGTGGCATCCTGATTGTAATACACCGTCTTTCGGATCCGGTTGCCCGATGCATCGTAACCATAGCGGATCAACTGCAGGTCGCCTACAACGGTGGATGCCGTCTTCGTGATCTGGCTGATCTTGCCGTATACGTTCCAGGTGATGGCACTGATCTTTTCTGCATTATCCCGGGTAAGGTTTCCGATACTATCGTACTCATAGTTCCCGGCAGACTGACGATCTATATCTTCCGTATAGTTTGTTGCCAGCGCAACGGTATCGAAGACATAAAGCAGTTGATTATTCTTCTTATTACCTGAACCATCCAATGCATAATAGTAGGCAAGCTTATCCATATCCAATGGCTTACCTGCAGATGTATTCCCGTTGCGGGAATAACTCATGATGTTTCCATTGGCATCATAGGTAATGCGTTCCTGGTGATCCGAAGTGGCCGTCATGCCACTCCAGCTATTGGTGCTGCTAGTGAACCCGCGCCAGGCCTGCATACTCACGAGCCTATTCAACTGGTCATACTCGTAGTTGTACAACTGCGGTTGGTTCAGCTTGCCGATGTTCACCGCCATTGAACTGATGTTCCCATTATATAGGGGACGATAGGCTGCACCGATATAGGCACTGTGTCCCGGGAAAGGGTTGCGCGAGGCGTTGATGGGCAGATAATCCCCAGTGAAATAGTTTAGCTGGAACCCATAGGCATCCCTCGCCGTCAATCCACCGTCCTTGCCCATGTCCCGCGCCGTATCCAGCGCCATGCTGTTCACGCCTTTTAACCAGCCCTGCAGGGTGTAGGCATAATCTACGCCTTGCACCTGTTGTTGTCCAAGGATCGTGCGGGCCAAAGGTCCATGTTTATAGTAGGCATAGTACGCCTCATGTTCTTCTAACACATCGGACCCAATCAATGCTTTGTTGGTGGTGGTGTACACATCCGTGATCCGGTTCTCGGCATCATATGCGTATCGATGATAATACTGATCTGGCTGGCCCGGCTGGTAATGCACCTGGTTCACTTTACCGCTGATCAGGTCATACTGATAGGTCATGACCTTAAAGCGGTTGTCTCCATGGGTAGCCATCATACCTGTGCGGAATTGTTGCACGAGGGTGTCCACATTACCATGGATATCATAACTGTAGGTAGTGGAGGTTGTGAAGTTGGCGAGGGCACCCGTGGTTTGGGAGACGAGGGTATCGATATACCTCGTGGTACTCACCCTGTTTCTCAAAGTATACGTCACCCGTTGAGTTGGGATCTTCATGCCCAGGAGCATGGTTGGATCCTGGATATCATAGACCGTACTGGTAACCTGTTCCCCAACAACCGTAGTGGTGCCTAAAAGATAAGTAGCCGTTAACCAGGTCCAAAGGCTCGAAGCATTTCGGGTTATGGTTGATGTAGCCGCTACGGTTCGCACCTTTTGGCCTACTTGCACAATCCTGCCAAGTGGATCATACATGGTGTAACTATACCGGCTGGTCAGCTTCTGCTGTGCATTTTGGCTGACGGCGAGACGGCCCAGCCTGTCGTACCAGAACTCACTGATCCCGGCGTCTGGTGTCTGCTGCCTCACCACCTGGTTGAGGGTGTTGTACTGATAGGTAGTAGCCATGAAATGCCTGGGTACCTGCCGCTGTCCCGCTGCCCTCTTCACCTGTATCTGGCGAAGTGTTGCCGTGTCGCGGATGGGCTTCACCCCTTCCGGAGGAACGGTTTTCACGAGGTTTCCGGCGAGGTCATAGTAATAAAGGGTGTAATGATATTCAAGAATATTGTGCTGCAGGGTCAGGCTCTCACGGCTCATCACATCCAGGCATTTAGCGAGATATGATTTGTCGAATTCACCCGTCACAGAATCACGGGACGCGGTGAAGAGTTGATCCGTGACCATGGTAGCGATATTGGCGGTATCCGCGCAAGCGGGTTCTGGCGCGAGAGCGGTGACGAGGCTGTCTGGGACGGGGGTGTCACAAAGTCTTAGGCCAACATCTGTAGTTGCTGGCAACATACCGCACTTTTTACCGGAAAAATATCACGCCTTCAACTAACAGACAAGATGTAGTTCACCGTAGGGATACGGCGTTCCCTCAGGATTTTATTCAAGTTCATCACTCCTGCGGAACCCAATGCGCTTTCTTGGAGTAGGTTTTGCATCCTTTGCAATCAACTCCTTAAGTACGGTAAAAATATTCTCGATATCCTCGCTATGTCTTTCCATATGTCTGTTATTGCTGATCACCTCTTTTTCCAGTTTGGCGAGTTGCATTAAAATATCTCTATGTGTAGAGGCAAACTCTCTCATTTTTGTAAACACTCTTATAATTCGAATATTTACTTCGATGGCAATCTCGCTGTTTAACACACTTGAAAGCATTGCCACTCCTTGCTCCGTAAAAGCATAGGGCATTTTTCTAGTACCTCCCCAACTTGATATCACATTTTGTGATATCAAGTTCTTATATTCTTTCTCGAATAACTGAAACATGAAGTCTTTAGGAAATCGGTTTAAATTCCTTTTGATACTCTGATTTAAAACCCTTGTTTCAACCCCATACATATCCGCAAGATTTCTGTCTAGCATCACTTTCTGCCCACGGATCATATAGATATGGTTTAAGATCTTTTGCTCCTCCATCAAACCCACTATTGCTTTGGATGTCATAATTTATGTTTGCCTGATTATGCCCGATCATTAAACATTGGAGAAAAGCTATGGCAATCTCCTATTTCAAGCTACCCAAAGGAATATTATTCTGCTGATGCAGCCTTCAGTAATTTCAACGCAAGAATGACGTATTTTTCTGTGGGGCAGATATGCCGAAAAGGCTATTAAAGAATATAAATGAAACCCGGGTGCAGGATAGACAACCTATACCAATAATATTGAGATGATACCGTTGGAGTAGAATCCAACTCGTTCCGGGAAAAGTAAAACGCTGAGTAAAGTCGGAAAATCAGCCCTCAGACTCCAAACCCTGATACTATGCTTCGGCCAATTCCTCCCGGGGAACTCTGATCCCTTGCTTAGCAAACCTCACAGCCGTCCATACATGATCCAACTGGGTTTCCAGCATGGACTCAAAACCTTTGCTTTTCAGGCAGGCCCAGGTACATTGGCGATTGAGGTCACTGACTATTTTTGAAGTTGCTTTCGGATAGGCGATCCAAAGTTTGCCGTCTTCATGCATTGCGGGGAGTACGTCCTGCATGATGGAGCCGAGTTGGTTCTGGTTCACCGCAAAGACCAGGGCAAAATCGATACGCCTAGATTTCAACAGCGGGGTAACGCTTTTTGAAAAAGCAACCTTGACAAATTGTTTCTCAATGGAGGAGGGCAAACCCTGAATCAGCAGATTCTTCTCATCATTGAGTTGAAGTTTTTCAAAGACAGTTTGAGTCATGCTTCAACAATTTTAAAGTGAGAGTGCAAAATTAGTTAACTAATCGTTAATAAACAAGTAATAGCCGGTTAATCAAAGGTGGAGCAGATTACAGCCTGTACCCCCTTCGATCGCGGTATTTCAGGATCGGAGCCTTGCTTTCGCTGCCCCGGAGCAATCTGTTAATGTTCTTCTGATGGGTGAGGATAACGAGTAAGGCTACGGCAATGGCAAAGACCCTGTAGGTTTCATTGTCCACGTTGAAAATGACGAGGATGAATATTGGAAAGGCAAGGCTTGCCAGCATAGAACTTAGTGATACAAAGCGGGTTAGGAAAAGCACCATCAGGAAAACGCCAACGCTGCCAAGGGCAGACCAGGGCGAGATCCCGAGCACCAGACCGAAGAGGGTGGCAACACCCTTTCCGCCGCGGAACTCTGCGAAGATGGGAAAGATATGGCCCACAACGGCGGCCAATCCCAGACCAATCTGAAAATTGGTACGGGCAAAATCATTGTCTACATAATACGGTAAAAGGAAGGCCAGTTTAACAGCCAGAAGCCCCTTCAGCATATCTACCAACATCACTAGCGAACCCCATTTGGAGCCGAGCACCCGAAAGGTGTTGGTTGCACCGGCGTTACCACTGCCATAGTCGCGGATGTCGATCTGAAATTTAGATCTGCTCACCCAAACGGCGGTGGGAATGGATCCCAATAAATATGCTAATATTACAATAGCCAGTTCGTTCATCTAGATATTCAAGGTTGCTACAAAGGTACTCAATATTAAGGAATTATTACCGAACTGCAATAGCTATTAGCTATTAGCTAATTTAGAACGTAATAGCAAGCCAATTATTCTGTTCAGCCACCAATTTGGGTTCGCCTAATAAAGGCATATAGGCAGCTTTAATGTCCTGTAAATCACCGCTTAAGACCCCGCTGAGGGCAAGTACGCCATTGGGAACCAGGGATTTACATATATCATTTACACGGGCCAGAAGCACGTGTTTGTTGATATTGGCAAGCACAACATCATATTGCTCGCCGGCAGGAATTTGGTCTGCCAGGCGTACCTCTACCTTTCGGCTTTGATTTTGCTCAAGGTTCTCTTTTGCGTTTTCGATGCTCCAATTGTCGTTATCAATCGCAAGAATCTCATCGGCCCCCATCTTTTCCGCCAGGATAGCCAGCACGCCCGTTCCGGTACCGAAATCCAGCACTTTTTTTCCTTGCAACTCCATAGTCCCCATCGCCTTCATCATGAGCCAGGTGGTGGCATGATGACCCGTCCCAAAGCTCATCTTTGGCGTGATCACAATCTCATATTTGGGTCCCTGGATCGGCGTATGAAAATGTGCACGCACAGCCACGAGATCGTCCACCACCACGGGTGAAAAAGATGACTCCCATTCTTCGTTCCAGTTCTTTTCCTGGATCGTATTCACGCGGTACTCCAAGCCCTTCTCTTCTGCCAGCGCGTCAAGCGCAACACCGTTGAATTCCTCATTAGAGATATAGGCCTTCACTTGTTTGGTGTTTTCTTCAAATCCATCGAAACCTAACATTGAAAGCTCCGCAACAAGTATCTCTCTTTTATTGGCTTCAGTCTCGGAGATAATGACCTCTTTATAAAATTTCATAGAAATAAAAATAGCTATTAGCAAGTTGCTAATAGCTATTCATTAGAGTTTATGCATTAAAGCATTGCCGCACTGCCGCATTACCGCACTGCCACATTAGTTATTGTCTCTGCGGGGAGGCCTGCGATCTCCTTCCCTTCTTTGCGGACGCTCAGACCTTTCGCCTTCAGGGCGCTCAGGCCTTTCCACATACCCTTCAGGTTTTGGCATCAGCACCTTACGGCTGAGCTTGAACTTGCCGGTTTTAGGATCCAGACCGATGAGTTTCACTTTTACCATATCGCCTTCAGACAGCACACCATCGAGGGTTTCCAGACGCTTCCAGCTTACTTCACTGATGTGCAGCAAACCTTGCTTGCCGGGAAGGAATTCCACGAAGGCACCATAAGGCATGATCGATTTTACTTTTGATTCGTATTCTCCACCTACTTCAGGAACGGACACAATGCCTTTCACCCACTCAACCGCTTTCATCAGGCCTTCCTTGTCTTTACTGAAGATGCTCACTTCACCGAAGTTGCCTACTTCTTCAAGGTTGATGGTGGTTCCTGTTTCGCGCTGGATCTCCTGGATGATCTTACCACCCGGGCCGATCACCGCACCGATGAATTCTTTCTCGATGAAGAGTTTTTCCATCCTTGGTGCATGTTGCTTCACTTCTTCGCGATGAGCAGGGATACACTCGTACATAGCATCGAGGATATGCAGCCTACCGCGACGCGCCTGGTCTAAGGCTTCACGCATGGTTTGCATGCTGAGACCGTCTACTTTGATGTCCATCTGTACACCACAGATACCTTCGCGGGTACCGGTAACTTTGAAGTCCATATCACCCAGATGATCTTCATCACCGAGGATGTCAGAAAGAATCGCATATTTACCATCTGCGCGGGTGATGAGACCCATTGCGATACCACTGACGTGCTTAGGAACAGGAACACCTGCATCCATCAGCGCCAGTGAACCTGCGCAAACGGTTGCCATAGACGACGAACCATTTGATTCCAGGATATCGCTTACCACACGCACCGTGTATGGGTAATCGTTACCCGGCATCATCTGCTTCAGGGAACGTTGTGCCAGTGCACCGTGACCTACTTCACGCCTGCCCGGACCACGCAAGAACTTGATCTCACCGGTAGAGAAAGGAGGGAAATTATAATGCAGAATGAACTTACTGTATTCAGATACTGCGGCACTTTCAATCAACAATTCATCCAAAGGTGTACCTAAAGTAACTGTTGTAAGAGATTGTGTTTCACCGCGAGTGAACAGGGCAGCACCGTGCGGAGAAGGGAGGATATCCACTTCCATATTGAGCTGGCGTACCTGGTCCAACTGACGACCATCGAGCCTGATTTTTTCATCGATCATCATGTCACGCACCACTTCCCATTTCAGGTCCTCGTAGTATTTGCCGGCAAGTTTCTTATCGGCATCTGTGATCTCTTCGCCTAAAGATGCGATGAGTTCATTTTTGATTTGTTTGTATGCATCGCTGCGCTCGTTCTTTGAAGAACCTTTACGGGAAACTTCATATACACGCTGTTTTGCGAAAGCAACGACTTTGTTATTCAGTTCTTCATTTACTACCGGCTTCGTATAGTCGCGTTTGCCCGTAACCCCAACCTTATCACGCAGTTCTTTCTGTGCGTTGATCTGGATGCGAATGGCATCATGTGCCACTTGCAACATTTTCACCAGATCCTCTTCTGCACATTCTTTGGATTCGCCTTCCACCATCATCAGGTTCTTTTCTGTGGCGGCGATGATATAGTTCATATCAGACTCAGCCATCTGTGAGCGTGTTGGGTTGATGATAAATTCACCATTTACGCGGCCAACCCTTACTTCAGAGATGATCTCTTTGATGGGCACGTCAGAAACGGCCAGGGCTGCAGAAGCAGCTAGACAGGCCAGGGAATCCGGCATCACTTCAGAGTCAGAAGAGATGAGGGTTACGATCACCTGAACTTCACAAAAATAATCTTCCGGGAACAGGGGCCTGAGGGCCCTATCAATCAAACGACTGATCAAAATTTCATAGTCGCTCAGCCTTCCTTCCCTTTTGAAAAATGATCCGGGGATACGGCCGGCAGAAGCGAATTTTTCCATATAGTCAACACTTAATGGGAAAAATTCCTGACCTTCTTTAGCATCTGTATTTGCACAGACGGTTGCGAGCAGCACACAGTTACCCTGCGTTACTGTTACGGAACCATCTGCCTGGCGTGCAAGTCGTCCAGTTTCCAAACTGATCTTCTGTCCATTAAGATCTATGATGGAACTGATGGGTTGTGATAACATAATTAGATATTAAATAGAGAGGGCAATAAATAACTATTCCCAACAAGGTGTTGGGAATAGTCTGAGTATGTTGTGTTATTTCCTTAAACCTAGTTTCTCAATCAGGGCGCGATATCCCATGAGATTTGTTTTGCTCAGGTAAGTGAGAAGCGTTTTACGCTTTCCAACAGATTTCATCAGTCCACGGTGTGTAGAAAAATCTTTCTTATTTTGCTGAAGATGGGAAGAGATATGATTGATCCTTTCCGTTAATAGCGCGATTTGGGCTTCTATAGAACCGGTGTTCTTTTCATTTCCACCAAATTCACTAAAAATTTTTGCCTTTTTTTCTGAAGTTAAAGCTGACATCTCAATGTTTTTTTTGTTGCATCCAAGTTTACCTACAATAAATAGTCTGCAAAGGTAGGGATTTTTTGCCTTTTAAGGCAAAAAATAATGAGGCAATTTGTGAATTTGGCAATGCGGCAATTTTCTTAGTTCGCAGGTCGCAGGGTCACAGGTCACAGAGCTTACCGGATATTCGGCGGTTTTCTGCGACCTTTTCGGGATCTAACTCATATACTTGAGGTTGCGCGTATATAAAAGTATAAAAACCACCCCTATTAACGCGAAAAAAATGCCCATCCCATAAGCCAATGGATTGCTTAGCCCATAAACCCAAAACGGTATTGCCGCAAAGGCCAGGGTACCCAGGAGGTAGATCCAAAATCCTATTTTCTTCAGCCTGAACATCATAAACGCCCCGAAAAGGGTGAGCAGGTTGGTGACGATGGATCCAAGCGCGTATTTCTTGATTTTCTCAGGACTAACCATATCTGAGGCTTCTTTCATGACTTGCCTGGCGCGTTCTGCATCTTCCCCTTCCCCCCTATCCAGGTTCACCTTGACATTCCCTTTGTCCATTTGTTGCCGGATCAGGGCTGAGGTCAGATCTGCTTCTCTGTACTGGTTAATGCTGGTAACCACCAGCAATGTGCTGCCGATCAGGCTCAACACACATAAAATGGTCAGAAAATCGGTTCTGCCCTTGTGATTTGCGTCCATAACCTTGAATATAGATACAAGTTTAAAACTTGATTGGGAATAATCGGCTAATTTTCCGGCTTTATTCCATCCATGAAAAGGATCCTCTGCTGTGTGACGAATGACCTTTGTACGGACCAGCGCATGGCCCGGATTTGCGGTTCCCTGGCGGCTAAAGGGTTTAGGGTTCAGTTGATAGGGTCAAGGGGACGGCATTCAAGGCCGCTTTCACCGGCCAGCTATGAGCAGGTAAGGCTATACACTTACTTTCAAAAGGGCAGGCTCTTTTACCTGGAATACAACCTCCGACTGTTTTTTCATTTACTCCGGCAGAAGGCCGATATATTAGTCGCCATCGATCTGGACACCATTGTTCCCGTATACCACGCCTCCCGATTGAAGAAAACAGCCCGGGTCTACGACGCCCATGAGCTTTTTACAGAAATGAAGGAGGTGTTGACTCGCAAACCTATTCACCGGATCTGGAGCTGGGTGGAAAGAACCTACCTGCCACGGTTTCCGCTGGGCTATACGGTTTCAGGGTCCATCGCCCGGCATTTTGCCGAAAAATACGGGGTGAACTACGCCGTGATCCGTAACCTGCCCGCGGGCGGACCGATGGTGCTGCCCATCGCCCATCGAAAAAAACATTTCCTCTACCAGGGCGCAGTTAACGAGGGCCGTGGGTTTGAGGCGCTGATCCCGGCCATGACAAAAGTGGATGCGCCATTAATAATATATGGGGAAGGGAATTTTTCCGATCAATGCAAAGCACTGATCCAACAATATCGTGTGGAGGACAAAGTGACGATGATGGGTGCAGTACCCCCATCGGCCCTCAAAGCCATCACCCAGACGGCATATGCGGGCATCAACCTCGTGGAGCCCCTGGGACTCAACCAGATCTATTCCCTTGCGAATAAGTTCTTCGACTATATCCAGGCCGGGATCCCGCAGGTCACCATGGCCTTCCCGGAGTACCAGCAGATCAATGAACAATACGGAGTAGCCGTCTTGGTCAGCAATCTGGATCCCGACAATATTGCCGCGGCAATGAACAAAGTATGGCTCGATGAGGTTACCTATTCAGAAATGAGTGAACGGTGTGCACGTGCAGCTGCTGAGCTCCGATGGGAAGAGGAAGAAAAAACCTTGCTCCAGTTCTATCAACAAACCGTGTACCGCGTTGGATAAACATCTTCATATTATTTCTTTTGACGTGCCTTTCCCAGCCAATTATGGTGGTGTTTTTGAGATTTATCATACCCTCCGTTCTCTGCATCGGGAAGGTATAAAAATACATCTCCACTGTTTCGACTATGGCCGGGGGCAACAACCAGAATTGAAAAAGTATTGTGAGTCGGTACATTATTACGAACGCCACACCGGTCACAAGGGTTTTTCGATGAAACTCCCTTACATCGTCAGTTCAAGGGCCAACCCGGAATTGAAAGAGAACCTATCCAGGGACGATCATCCCATCTTACTCGAGGGTATTCACACCAGTTACTATCTGCAAGAAGAAGGCTGGAAAAACAGAAAAGTAGCCTTGCGCCTTCATAACATAGAGCATGAATACTATAGGCAACAAGGCAAGCAAAGCAATTCTCTCTTTCGTAAACTATATTTCTGGAACGAGAGCCGGTTGTTGAGAGCCTACGAGAAAAAGATTGCAAACAGATGCCTCGTGCTGGCCATGGTTGAGAAAGACGCGAACTACTATCGCACCCAACTCGGTTCAAAACAATCCGCTTATCTCCCACCCTTCATTGGATGGGATCATCCACACTGTGAAGAAGGCGTTGGCCATTTTGTTTTGTACCATGGTAATTTATCGGTGGAAGAGAACCAACGCGCGGCGGCATGGTTGCTGCAAGAGGTGTTCAATGATGTGGAGATCCCTTTTGTGATTGCGGGTAAGGATCCTTCACCCGCATTGGAAACCCTGGCGCACCAGCAACAACATACCTGCATGGTCAGCAATCCATCAGACCTGGAAATGGAAGACCTCATCAAGAAAGCACAGATCCATATCCTGCCTTCCTTCACGGATACCGGGGTGAAGTTCAAACTGCTCCATGCCGTTTTTTGCGGAAGGCATATTGTAGCCAATGAAGAAATGCTGGAAGGCACCAAGCTGGACAGCGCATGTCACGTTGCGAAAAATGCGAATGCATTTAAATCTATCTTAATGCAACTGTATCGAAAGCCATTCACGGACGACGAAATCATTTTGCGGGACAAATTATTGCACCACTACTACAACAATACGGATACGGCAAAACGCCTTATCTCGTGGCTATGGTAGCATTGTCGTGAACGCGCCCACCTTCTGTTTTAATGGTCCTTGCAGGGAATTTATTGATCACCATGAAATCATGGGTGGCCATCACGATGGCGGATCCTGATTCCCTGGACACCTGCATGAGAAGGTTCATGATCTCATCACTGGTTTCAGGATCGAGGTTGCCCGTGGGTTCATCTGCGAGGATGAGTTTGGGCGAGTTAAGCAGGGCCCTCGCAATGTCAATTCTTTGTTGCTCTCCTCCAGACAATTCAAATGGATATTTAAAGCCCTTTGTCTGAAGGCCCACTTTCTCCAATACATCCTGAATCTTGTCTTCCATCAGTTTCTTGTCTTTCCATCCCGTGGCTTGTAACACAAACTCAAGGTTATCATGCACATTACGGTCTGTCAGCAATTGAAAATCCTGAAATACAATACCGATGGTCCTGCGCAGGAAAGGCACGGTTTTCCAGGTGAGGGATTTAATGTCAAAACCAGCAACAGTTGCAGATCCTTCTTTCATCGGAAGTTCACCATATAAAGTCTTCAGCAGACTGGATTTGCCGGTTCCGGTTTTCCCGACGAGATAAACGAACTCGCCTCTATCTATATTGATATTGACGTCTTGCAGGATCAGGGAATTACCCTGATAAATATTTCCGTTTCTTATTTCAATAATGTGATCAGACATGCTTCAAATTTAGGGCAATAAGTGTTGAAACTTCATTAATATTCTAATGATCCTTCGGGCGTATGGATCTGCAGATATTTTTTTTCAGAGGCCACTACCCTTCCAGTGATCTGCGCTTCAATGCCGAATTCAGCAGCGATCTTAATGAGGGCCTCTGCATGGTTTTCATCGGTAAACAATTCCAGTCGGCACCCCATATTAAATACCTGGTACATCTCTTTGTTATCTGCCCCACTGGAAGCCTGGATCATGCGGAAGATCGGTGGTATATCGAAGAGGTTGTCTTTGATCACGGCCAGTCCTTTCGGAATATATTTCAGGCATTTTGTTTGTCCGCCCCCGCTGCAATGCACCATGCCATGTACAGCTTCCGGCATCGTCTCAAGGATCTGTTTCACCACGGGACCAAAGGTGCGAGTGGGACTGAGGATCAGCTGACCAATATTGGTATCAAACTGGTGGTTGTTCCAGTGGATACTCACGGGATCGGTTAACCGATATTTTCCTGTATACACAACGTTATAGGGCGTATTGGGATCAAAAGACTCAGGGTATTGCTCCGCATAATGTTTATGCAGGATGTCATGACGTGCACTGGTGAGTCCGTTGCTCGCAATACCGCTATTGTAGGCAGATTCATAATCAGCTTTTCCGAAACCGGCCAGTCCTACGATCACATCGCCCGCTTTGATGTCTTCATTGGAAATGATTTTTTTGCGGGGCCACCTGGCGGTGAGGGTTCCGTTGACAGCAATAGTACGTACCACATCACCTACGTCTGCGGTTTCACCACCGAGATATTTGATACCGATGCCTTGGGAGGCCAGCATATCAAACAGGGCCTGGGAGCCATTGATCACTTCAGACAATACTTCACCGGGAATCAGGTGTTTATTGCGATCGATGGTGGAATTGAAGACCAGGTTATCATAAATGCCTACGCAGAGGAGGTCATCCAGGTTCATGACGATGGCATCCTGAGCGATACCCCGCCACACGGAGGCGTCACCGGTTTCTTTCCAGTAGAGATAGGCTATGATGCTCTTGGTGCCTGCGCCGTCTGCGTGCATAACAGACACCCAGTCCTCGTCTCCCCCGAGATAATCAGGGTATACTTTACAGAAAGCATGGGGAAACAATCCGGCGTCCAGCGCACTGGTGGCGGCGTGTACCTCTTCTTTTTGGGCGGAAACGCCCCGCTGCTGGTATAGGCTCATGGGTGTTGAGATAAGGCGCAAAATTAGCCCTTCCGGCGCCAAAAGCATCACCAATTTATGAACACTTGATTTTTCCTAGTTTTGCATCCCTCATGCAGGTACATCGCAACATAGATCAGTTACCGGAATTCCGCCAGGCGGTGGTCACCATTGGTACGTTTGACGGCGTTCATCTGGGGCACCAGCAGATCATCCGGCAGATGAAGGCCGAGGCCTTGTTGACTGGTGGTGAAACCGTTATCATTACTTTCTTTCCCCATCCTCGGGTAGTCATCAGGGGTAGTGATAAAGGTCAGATATCATTGTTGAATAGCCTGGAGGAAAAGATCCAGTTGCTCAAGGCTCACGGCGTGGATCACCTTGTAGTGGTGCCTTTTACCGAAGCCTTTGCGGCCATGGATGCCAGGGCATATGTCTCCAATTTTTTAGTGGACCGATTCCACCCGGCGGTTTTGATCATTGGCTACGATCATCGGTTTGGGAAGAACCGCACGGGTGACTACCAGTTGCTGGAGCATCTGGGACCTGCGTTTGGATTCCGGGTCATTGAAATTCCCGAACACGTGCTGCATACGGTGACCATCAGTTCCACCAGGATCCGGAAAGCATTGCTGGCGGGGCAACTGGAAGAGGCCAATGAAAATCTCGGTTATGCGTACCAGTTATCCGGCACGGTGGTGGAAGGTAACAAGCGTGGACGAACCATTGGCTTCCCCACGGCCAACCTGGATCCCGAAGATCCGGAGAAACTGGTTCCGGCAGATGGTGTATACGCTGTAACGCTTACCATCCGGGGAAGAGAGGGATTGTATAAGGGTATGATGAACATCGGCTATCGCCCAACAGTAGATGGCAAAACCAGAACCATCGAAGTAAATATTTTCCACTTTTCCGATATGATCTACGGAGAGGTGCTGCATGTTACGATGTGCAAGCATCTCCGGTCAGAGCAGAAATTTGAATCGCTGGACGCGTTGAAGGCACAGCTGGCGGCGGACCAGATTCTTGCAATGGCTGTTTTGTCTCATTGCTAATGGCTATTAGCTAATAGCTAGTGGCGGGGTGTTGCCTTTGCGACCTGCGCCCTGCAATCTAACTTGTCATTTTAACTACAAGTTCTTTCATCAATGACGCATCCGGTGTTCCGGCATCTTTCACACCGAGGCTGCGCAGGTTGTATTCATGCAGCAGGATCAGCGCGCGCTCCACGCCTGGCAATGCATAATTTTTTGCAGCGGCGAGATTTTCTTTTAGAAAAAATGGCGCTACGCCCATGGCTGCGGACAAAGCCTTTTCATCATGCATGGGGTAGCTGAACATCATATAGGTTTTGCTGAAGAACGCGTACAAAGCTGGCAATACCATCTGAATAGGGCCAGCCTTAGGATTGTGTTCAAAATATTCCACGATTCGGATGGCTTTGGGAACATCACGGTGTGCAAGTGCACTCTGCAATTCAAACACATTGAACTCCCTGCTCACACCGATGAAGGTTTCAATATCGTCGTCCTGGATCTCCCGTCGCTGGCCCAGATTCACAATGAGCTTATCTGCTTCATTAGACAAGCGGCTAAGGTCGTTTCCAATATGATCAACCAATAAATTAAGTGCGCGTGGCGTGATCACATAACCTTTATCATGAATAAGTCGGGACGTCCATTCCGCCAGTTGGTAATCCGGGATCTTTTTGGTTGTTAAAACTTCGGCCTTCTTTTTTAACAGTTTAGACATGGAACCCCGGCCGTCCAGTTTTTTTTCTTTGTGCCCCACAACAAAGACGGTTGAAGCCAAAGGCTGTTCAACATAAGGTTCCAGCTTCTCGATGTCCCGCATGTGCTGCGCTTCCTTAAGGATCACCACCTGACGTTCGGCAAACATCGGATAGCGCCGGCATGCGTTGATGACATCGGCCCATGCAGCATCCCTGCCGTAAAAGACGGTGAGGTTGAAGGAAGCATCCTGTTCAGAAAGGATATGCTTCTCCGCATACTCAGTAAGGATATCGATATAATATCCTTCTTCGCCTTCCAGCCAGTAAATAGGTTTAAATTCCTTTTTTTTCCAGGCCTGTAAGATCTGGTCAACAGATGCGCTCATGGCTGCGAAGGTAAGCGATTCCGTCACTCAGGAACATCGTTTTTCGTTAAGCCGATCTTTTCTGGCATGATTTTGGACAACACCCTATCGAAACGGCTGATTCAGGCTTAAACCATTGAAAATGGGAAAGATAGATCGAAAAAAAATGAAGCCCGTTGAATGCCGCTGAACTAATTTTAAATCATTTTCTTAGCTATTTAAATTCAATTAAAAATTCAATTATGAGTGCTACTAATTATCCTTCTGCCACTCCACAGACACCGGCTCCTAAGAAAGACAACAGGGGGTTGATCTATGGCGTACTTATTGCCGCCCTTCTTGGTACATGGGGTTATATCATTTACGACAAGAGCAAAACCAAGGAAGTGATCCAGCAGAAAGATGTACAGTATTCTGCGCTGGATTCTTCAAAAAACATGATCCAAAAAGAATATGAAGATGCCCTGCTTCGTCTGGATGCCATGACGGGCACCAACTCAAAGCTGGACAGTCTGGTAAAGTCAAGGGATAAGGAAATTGGTGATATGAAAGGTCGTATCCAGTCGCTGGTGCGTAAGCAGAACGCTTCTGCTGCTGATCTGACTGAAGCACGTGAACTGATCAAGCAATTGAACGGTAAGATCGATGACTACGTAAAAGAAATCGAAAGGCTTACTGGCGAGAACAAGCAGTTGACTGCTGATAAAGAGGAACTGACTACCCAGAAGGCAGAACTCCAAACCAACCTTGCCACTACGGATGCCGCTAAAAAAGCAGCTGAAGAGAAAGTAGATATCGGTTCTACCTTGCACGCTTCTAATTTCAAGATCCAGGCGATCAATGAAAAAGGTGGTGGGAAAGAAAAAGCAACAACTACAGCCAAGCGCGCCGACAAATTCAGGATCTCTTTTGACCTGGATGAGAACATGATCTCTCCCAGCGGAACAAAAGACCTGTATGTGATTGTTATTGATCCTGCCGGTAAAGTGATTTCTGAGCAAGGTTTGAACTCTGGTTCTTTCACTACCCGTAAAGACGGCGAAAAGCAATTTACCAATAAAGTATCGGTTGAATACGCACAAGGCGAGCGCAAAAACGTAAGCTTTGACCTGAAGCAAGCTGACAAGTATCAGCCAGGCAACTACAAAGTTGAAGTGTACAACAATGGCTTCAAGATCGGCGAAAACACCGTAAGCCTGAAGAAAGGCGGACTGTTTAGCTAATCAAGATATTTCCTATTTTATTCAAAAAGGCTTCCGGAACTCCGGGAGCTTTTTTTTTGGAATGCCAGGCATTCAATCATACAGTAATACAAGCATTCAGAAGTGGGTATCCTGGATTCCAGGCTTACAGGATTCCAAGATTCCAGGATTCCAAATTCATCATCCATAATTCATCACCGCCTTTTCCATCCGTGATTTAATAACTTTTACAAGCCTCTCCGGTGCCAGTACCTTCATTCCTTCTCCGAATCCAAGGATTTCCTTTTCCAATTCGTAATTGAGCTGCACGGTGATTTGTATGATGATCCCGCCGTTCACCCATTCAATCACTTCCTGGCTGTGGTGAAGCGGTTTGGTTTCAACATAAGGCGCATGGAGATGATTCACAAAGATCCTGACTTTTTGTTTCCGCTGATGTATACTCACGGTTACCCCGATCACATCCCGGTAGAAATCCTGCAGGTTGTATTCCTGATTTTCCAAATAGGTTTCTGAAGCCGAATGCGTGATGGAGATGATCCTGTCCAGGGCCAGGTTAAGTACCGGAGCATTTTTCTCCTTGATCCCGATGCAAAACCATCGGTTCTTAAATTCCTTCAGCCACCATGGGTGAAAGGTAAAGGTAGAGGGCTGCTTTGCCGTAAAGCTTTGATAGGTCAGGTTGATGACCCTTTGTTGCGTGATGGCGTGATAAATGGATTCCAGGTGCTCCAGTCCTTTGAGTTGTTCATTCTTTTCAAAGTCAATTACCATTGGTGTCTGGTTCGCTGCTGCATACACATGATCCTCGAGTTTCTGCACCACTTCGTTCAAGCGGGAAAAATGGGCGAACCCTTTGAACTGCCGCAGCATTTCCACTGCTTCATTGATGCGGTGCAGGTCTTGCTCACTCAGGGGCTTGTTGGTTATGGAGTATTCCGGATCCTCGTACGTATAGTATTTCCTATCCTTGATTATAATGGGAGCATTGTAACCCAGCTTATCGCTGCGCATCATCTGTATATCGCCCTGGATGGTCCTTCTGCTGATCCCTTTATCGATCCCTTCATATTCATAGAGCGCATCAGAAACGGCGTCCAGCAACATCTCCAGGGTCCAGCGTTTCCGACGGTTCCGAAGACATTGATCGATGGTCTTGTACCTGATGAGTGCATTCCGGTTAGCGGGCATCTGAAATAATTTTCGGAAAAATAAAAGATTTTTTCAACTGCGCAAAAAGACTGCGCACTTAATGCTGAGGTTTGTATCATCAAACGAAAACGAAGTATATGGAAAAATTAATAGTACAGGGGGAATTGTTGCTGGAACTGGGGTACCAGCCTTCGGCGGTGATTGGTCTGTTGATGCAGGTAGCGGAAGATCGGTTTACCAAGAACGAGTTGGATATATTCTGCAACCAGGCAAGGGCTGTGTTGAATGATCCGCTGGCCTATAAAGAAGATGAGATCTGGGGACAGATTTCGGAGGCATTGATGACAAAAGCGGATGACACCATCGCATTGGTGGATCCGGTTACATATCAAATATTTGGCGCCGGTCAGATCGAGGAAGGCGCGGTAAAACAGATGGAAACCGCTATTCGGTTACCCGTTGCCGTGGCCGGCGCCCTGATGCCAGACGCACACCAGGGATATGGACTGCCGATTGGAGGTGTACTGGCTACACGAAACGCCGTCATCCCTTATGGTGTAGGCGTAGACATCGGTTGCCGGATGTGTTTATCTGTGTATGATATTCCTGCCACTGACCTGGATGCAGCCTTTGCGCAGTATCAAAGAGAACTGATTGCAAACACGAAGTTTGGTGCCGGAGCGGGTTTCCACGGACAGTACAAGGCAGATCACGCGATCCTGGAACACAAGGATTTTGGCGCCACAACCTTCTTGCGAGCACTGAAAGACAAGGCCTATTCTCAACTGGGAACTTCTGGCGGAGGTAATCACTTTGTAGAATTTGGAATTCTCGATGTTGCGGAAAACAGGCCTGAAATTGGCCTGAAGGCTGGAAAATACCTTGCGCTTTTATCGCACTCCGGTTCACGAGGGTTTGGTGCAACCATCGCCAATCACTACACCAAACTTGCACGATCCTTGTGTAAGCTTCCGAAAGAAGCTTCGCACCTGGCATATTTTGATCTGGATACTGCTGAAGGGCAGGAATACTGGCAAGCGATGAACCTTGCGGGCGACTATGCTTCTGCGTGTCATGATGTGATCCATGCAAAAATGGCTAAGGCCATTGGAGGGCAGGTGCTCTCTAAAGTGGAGAACCACCACAATTTTGCCTGGAAAGAAAATCACCAGGGTGAGGAATGGGTAGTGCACCGTAAAGGAGCGACACCAGCAGGAAAAGGCGTATTGGGAATCATCCCCGGCTCAATGACCGCACCAGGATTTCTGGTGAAGGGAAAAGGCCATGCAGGATCGTTGGAATCAGCATCTCACGGGGCAGGCCGACAAATGAGCCGTACCAAAGCGGAAGCGAATTTCACCCGCGAAGGATTGAACCAATACCTGAAACAGGAAGGGGTGAAATTGATTGGTGGTGGAACAGACGAAGCACCAGGTGCATACAAGGATATCCACTCCGTAATGGCTGCGCAAACAGAACTGGTGGAAGTATTGGCATCTTTCCAGCCGAAACTGGTGAGGATGGCCGATGACGGGTCTAGGGAAGATTAAAAAAATCATCGCCTGATAAAGGCGTCAACTTACTGCCAGTAGCCGGTTAGCCCGGATGAGGGTATCTGTACCCCATAGTGCCCTGATGTATACATCATGGGTATGCTGCACCCTGCGAAAGCAGTCTACGCTTTGTGTTGGAGGTTCGAATCCTCCCTTTACTGTAGCTCAATTGGATAGAGCAAAAGCACCTCACGCTGGTTCGAATCCAGCCTCCTTCAATGGAGTAGCCTAGCGGCTCAGGTAAAACAAATGCAGCCAACGTCAGTTCCAAAAACCGGACAAAGGACAAGCTTTTGATCCGGCTCAGGAACACCCCGGTGCAAACCGGGAAAACGGATACCGTAAAGGAAATGAGGCAGACAAGTTTTTAACTCCTCTGCCAACTGACCGATACTCAAGTAGACTCCGTTTGCATCGGGGCGTACGTAGCTGTTATTGAACATTATTTTAAACATGCAATATGAAACGAGTAAACATCAAAGCCATGCAAAAAGGCTTTGTCATTAAAAACGACAGAATCCTGAACATCCTCTCTGAAGGAAAGCATTGGATTCCATGGAACAGTCAGGTAGAAGTGTATAACGTGCTATCGCCTTTGACTTCCGTGTACCAGGAGCAACTCATTTGGGAGATCGAAAAATTCAAGGATCAGCTGCAATTGGTAAAGGTTGAGATCAATGAACTGATGTTCATGTGGATCGATGGCCAATTTAAATCCGTCCTCACACCCGGATACCACCTCTTCTGGAACAGTGAAGCAAAGCGAGATTTCAAGCGCTTTAACACCGAACAGACGATGGTACCGGAAGCCATTACCAAATCCATGTGGATGCTCACAGAAGTACAACCATATGTACGTATGTACACCGTGGAAAACTATGAAAAAGGACTGATGTATGAAGATGGGAAACTGGCTCGAACATTGGAGTCTGGCATATATGTATTCTGGAAAAACGCCATCGTCATCCAGGTGTACAAAGTTGACCTTCGCAAGCAACAAATGGAGATCAACGGTCAAGAGATCCTCACCAGGGATAAAGCTTCCTTGCGGATCAACTTCAGTATGCAGTACCAGTTGGTAGACATCATGCAAGCCGTTGTTAACAAAGAATACGAAAGACAACTCTATGTGATGGCCCAGCTGGGACTTCGGGAACAGGTGGCCATCCTGACCCTGGATGAACTGCTTGACAAACGTGAAGCACTTTCTGAATCTATCCTTGCGGTCATTGGTCCGAAAGCGGAAACCATGGGTTGCAAAGTATTGGATTGCGGTATCCGGGACATCATCCTTCCGGGAGATGTGAAGGACATCATGAACCAGGTGCTTGTGGCCGAAAAACGTGCGCAAGCCAACGTGATCATGCGCAGGGAAGAGACCGCTTCTACAAGAAGCTTGTTGAACACTGCAAAACTGATGGAAGAGAATACAATGCTTTACAAACTCAAAGAAATGGAGTACGTAGAGAAAATTGCAGAGAAGATCAACACGATCTCCGTCAATGGTTCTGGTGATCTCATCGGTCAGTTAAAACAGATCTTTACAAAATAGCCTAACGCTTCCGTTAACTCGGAAGCGTTTTTTTTGGAATACCAGGCATTCATTAATACAGTAATACAGACAATCAGGAGTGGGTATCCGGGATTACAGGTTGCCAACTTCTGAATGCCTGTATTATTGTATGATTGATTGACAGTTTGTCAAAACAACGCGCGAACCTGCGCCCGCCCAATATTCACAATCCCAGAGCTTCCTGCTTTGCGCCCTTCATACTGAATCCCCAGCTCCAGGAAATTGGTGAGTCGTTTGGTAAGATCGATGGTCCAGAGATAGTTCTTGCCCGGCACCAATCCATCCAGCATGATATAGGCCACCGTGGTGTTGGTCTGGCCATTATAACTGATCTGGTTGTAAGTAAATCTTGCGGTAAGGGAAGTATTGGATACTACATTATATTTCACCTCCGTATTCACGGAATGACTGGTGCTTTTTTCTGTACCGGTGTTGGTGCGTTGGTCCCATTTATAACTCAGCTGCGCCCGGAAGTCAGTGCCTTTGGTATATGTAAACCGAGGCTCGGCAGAATACCCTTTAATATTGTAATTCCTGTTTGCAAGGTTAGGCGTCTGCAGCCTGTTGGTGAAGGTTTTGGTGATAAGATCGTAGGTATAGTTCTTCCCGATATTGGTTCGGATACGAAGTCCCCAATCATTAACCTCCCGTGTTTCCAACCCGTAGCTCAGATAGGATCTTCCTGAGGTGCGGATATTGTTGATGTCAACGCCCCACTTACTGCTGAATTTATTAAATGAAAAGGTATTGCTGAACAGTTGATCCAGGGTGATAAGGCTGGTATCACCGAAGGGTTTACTGAATGGATTGAAATCACCCAGACCATTGGCGATGGTCTTTCGGCTGACCTGTAAAGCACTCTGCAGATAAAACCTGCTGATCAATTTCTTCATCCCGCGTAGTTTGGATAAGTTCATTGCAGCACGCGGATTGAAGATCACACTGTAATTGAACTGCAGATAATTTGCTTTCACAAAATCTGTTGTGGGCGTGAAGATGCGGATGAATTTGGCCTGGTCCCTGAACCGCGCAATTTCAAATTCATTGATCTGCTGGATGCCGTCATTGTTATAGTCTATCCATGCATACTCGCCTTGGCCGGCAGGCACTTCAAGATAAGCGAACTCGCGTCTCGGCTCCTGCCCCGTTCCCATCTCGTACAAAATATTTCCGTTCACTGCCCCTTTCCATACATTGGCAATATACTCAGACCTCCCAAGGATGGTTTGCTCTGGTTTTAAGGTTGTAAGGCTTTGTTCATAAATCTTGAGGTCACGATAAGTTGCGTTGAACCTGACCTGATGGTGTTCACTCTTCATCAACTCCATGAACAGGTTATAATTCAGACTTCGGTCCGTGCGTACCAATTGACTTTTAGAAGGAAGTTTATCTGACCGCGTAAAAAAGGTAAAGCCCCATTTATTAGGCGCGTCAGGAGACAACAGATATACTTTCCAGGTATCGAAAGAAAAACTCTGGCGATTCAGAGAGTCAAACAGTTTGTATTTGAGTTCATTGAGTTCAAGGGTATATTGCAAACCGAGCTGGTAGTTTCTCAATTGCGGGAATCGCCTTGAAACATCAAGGATCGGACGTAAAAAATATCCTTTCTGCAATTGATCGTTGATGTTGGTATACACGAACTGGTTGTTGAAGCGCCATTGTTTCAATTGTCCGTTGTGATAAATACCGTTCCTGAATCCCTGGTAGTTATTGCTGCGTTGAAAACTGGTGAATGCGTACCGCAGATTGTGCCCCGTCTTATCTTTCAACTGTGCGCCGGCCGTTAGTAAATTCTCCGTTGCAGGGTCTGCATCAAAGGGAAGGCCCCAATCCCTGTTGAATTCCACGTTCCGTAACCGTTCAATGGGTCGGAAATTTTCACCGATGTGTTCATAATAGATGTCCGTCAGTAAGGATAGACCTTTTACTGCATTCAACTGTTTGGCATGATTGGCCATGAGCCTGCCGGCAAAACCCTGATCGTTGCCTTTATCTTTTGAAGAGAAGGTGTTGACATTTAATATACTGGTAGCGAGTTCTGCTTTAATGCTGAGGTTATTCTCTGTATACTCTCCGCCCAGTGTAAACACCTGTTGTTTCCGAGGTGCCACAAGGAAGATGGCGGGTATATAGTTTCCTTGCCTGATCCCTCCCACTGGCTCCACCCACTTATACACTTTCCCATTAGCATTGGAGGAAAAATCCAGCACATAGTCGCCATTGCCCGGTCCCGCATCCACAAAGCTAAGGGTGTACAACGTATCTCTTCGGTCTACCGAATACACATAAATGGAATCCCTTCCGGAGGCATACAAGGTATCTACTTTTTTATACAACACCTGGGATGTGGAGAATGTGTCTTTAACTGCCGAAGGATAATACGCATAGCGGACACTATCTCCCAGTACCGATAAAAACTGCTTTTGTTTGGCATCAAGGGTTTGATTGATCGGCGAGTTTTTTGCATCGTTGTTGTTGTATGCGCCTACCTTGATCTTGAACTTTTTACCGAGTGCTACCTCATCGGTCATATACAATTGCGCATTGAGGTAGTTACGATCTGCATATTCAAATTCAATCTGGATCCTTTTGTCCTTGGTGATCATCTGCTTTGGCGTAAAGGTCACTTCGGCCGTGTTGTAGTTGATGACATAATCCTGATCCTCCCCGCGCTGTACAAGCACCCCATCGATCCACACTCTTTCCGTACCTGCAAGCACGATGAAAAATTGCTCATTGTTGGCACCACGCAATCGGTATGGACCCTGGTTACCTTCGAGGCCGTTGAAGATGTTGCGGGTAAACTTACCCTTGGCTACAGCACCACTGAGTAGAAGCTTGTTGGTTGAATTTTTACCGATGTTGGTAGTGGTTTCAAATGCCGCACCTTGTAAGCGTTTGTAAAAATTCAGGAAATAACTTTGGTTTTGGCGGATATCGATATCACCAATGCTGAAGCGCCAGTTCTTCTTTGCGAACTGGATGTATACCTGGTCAAATTCATTTAGGTTTTGGGTGTTGCCATCGGGTTGGATGGGGATATTGTTGTCGCTAATGGCTGCAGACAACTGAATGCTGTCTCCAAGGTATCCATTCAATTGCAGGTTGAGGCTGGAGTTTACCACCACATCTTGCCGGTTACCGAAACTGAGTCCCCGGCCGAAGGAGCCATTGTAAGTAATGTTGCCGAAATCAAAGACAGATTCATTATCACCCCCTTTTTTCCCGAAGCTGAGGGGTTCCACGGCAAACCTGCCCATGACAGAATCGAAATCCATATGTCTAACTGCGGCATTGAGCTTTACCGGGAAGATGCGATAGCTGATGGTGACACTGTCTGCCGGCGGGAGTTTTTTCCAATACAGCAATCCATTGACTTCATCGATCCGATACCAACTGGTATCCGTACCCGAAATGAAAACGGATGAGGGAACGATGCTTAATGTATCGATGGTGACAGGGCCTTGCTTAACCGGAATGTTCTTTTTCCGGAGATTGGAGGATGGCATTAGCTGCGCCTGTGCCTGGGGAGCCAGCCAACAAAAGAAAATAATCAGCCATATGAGCCGGTTCCGGATCACAAAAGAGGTTCGCACATTTTTTATAAGCGCCTAAAATTAGGCATTATAAAGAACGTAGGAACCTCTTGTATATTGGCTTATTTCCTTAATTCTTAAGGGATTACACCACTTTCATGGCCTTGGCATCCCAATTGATGATTTTTTTAGAGAAATAGCTTTCGTTGGCCAGTACGGCGGGGCCTGCGGCCCTTAATCCGAAAGTAGCGTCTTCCACCACTTTTCCGCCCGTCCGGATGGCGGTAAAGAAGTTCACGAAGTGGTCATAACGATCATCATATCCATCTGGCGCGGAGAATTTCTGCTCTTTCACTTCAGGCCTTTTCTTATCGGCATCGGTATACTTCTCTCCATACCATTTGGCGAATTCTTTCTGCTGTGCCTCTGAGAAAGTGGTATAGCTGTCATAACCGCCAAATCCGGGGGCCTTGGCTAATGGAGCCGCGCGCATCGTGAAGCGGTTACCCTGGAGCTCAATAACCCCATCTGTTCCTGTGATCCGGGTTCTGCCGCCGCCGCCGGAACCATCGGCAAAATTGACCCTGAGCATCATTTGGAACGATGGGTGGTTCTCTGTTTTGGGATAGTCCATGATGGCGGCCATCACATCGGGTACATCCCTGCCATCTTTCCAGAGGCTGAGCTGACCGGTGGCGAAGATCTTATTGGGTCCATAGGAATCCATGGCAAAATGCACGGCCGAGATCAGATGAACAAACAAATCGCCTGCCACACCCGTGCCATAGTCCTGGTAGTTTCTCCAACGGAAGAAACGGGTTGCGTCAAAAGGCCTTTTGGGTGCATCGCCCAAAAACTTGTCCCAGTCTACTGTTGCTGGAGAAGCATCTGTTGGGATGGAGTATTGCCATGCGCCCATGGCACTGTATCGGTCATTGATGGCCTCGATCATATTCACATCACCGATGGCGCCAGCCTTGATCAGTTTTTTCACTTCGGCGGTGGCAATGCTGCTTACACCCTGGCTGCCCACCTGGTAAACCTTACCGGTTTCCTTTTCTGCTTTGATCACTGCGTGGCCTTCATTCCAATGCTGCACCATGGGTTTCTCGCAATACACGTGCTTGCCTTTTTTCATGGCAGCGATGGAGATATGATCATGCCAGTGGTCTGGTGTACAGATCAGTACCGCGTCAACATCTTTGCGCTCCAGCACTTCCCTGTAATCCCTTGTTGTGAAAATATGGTTGCCGTATTTTTCTTTGCAGCGTTGCAGGCGGCCATCATAAAGATCACAGACGCCAACGAGCTCTACGCCAGGGACTTTTAAAGCCGTATCAAGATCGTAATGACCGATGATGCCCATACCGATGGCCGCAATACGCACCTTATCATTGGCGGAATACTTATTAGGCCAGGGAAGAATATGAAGGTCCTCTCCAAAGGAAGAAAGGGATGTGGCGGACAAAAATCCAGCTGTGCCTCCAAGCTGGCGAAGAAATTTTCTGCGAGAGCCCATTGAAATGATTTTTTTCAATTTATGAAAAAAATCAATAGCTATTAGCCAGTAGCAAGTAGCTATTTCAAACTGGCCTGAAGATACTCCCTATTCAGCCTCGCAATGTTGGTCACAGAAATTTCCTTGGGACATTCTGCTTCGCAAGAGTATGTATTGGTGCAAGAACCAAAGCCTTCTTTGTCCATCTGTGCAATCATATTGATCACCCTTTGTTTGCGTTCAGGTTCGCCCTGTGGGAGTAACGCAAGGTGCGAAACTTTTGCAGATACAAAGAGCATCGCGGAAGAGTTCTTACAAGCCGCAACACAGGCGCCACAACCGATACATGACGCAGCTGCGAAGGCGGCATCAGCATTGTCTTTTTCAACGGGAATGGCGTTACCATCCACCGCATTACCTGTATTTACGGACACAAAACCGCCAGCCTGGATGATACGGTCAAATGCACCACGATCCACCACCAGGTCTTTCAAAACCGGGAAGGAATTGGCTCGCCAAGGCTCCACCACAATAGTATCGCCGTCTTTATATGCACGCATATGCAACTGGCAGGTTGTATTGGCCTCCCAGGGACCATGAGGTCTTCCGTCAATCACCATGGAGCACATGCCACAGATCCCCTCGCGGCAATCATGGTCAAATGCAATAGGTTCTTTTCCCTCTATTATGAGTCTCTCATTCAGTACATCAAACATTTCAAGAAAGGACATTTCAGAAGAGATGTCTTTTACCTGATAAGTCTCAAAACCACCTGCTGCATTTTTATCTTTCTGTCTCCATACTTTCAGCGTGAGATTCATGTTGTAGTGCTGCATATATCAGAAAGTGAAGTGTTATTTGTTATTGTGTTACTAAGTTACTGATCTACTTGTAGCTGCGTTGTGATGGCTTCACCACCTCGTAATCAAGGGTCTCTTTGTGTAGTTTCCACTCATGATCCTTGTTGTACTGCCAGGCTGCTACATACATGTAATTGGCATCGTCCCTGAGCGCTTCTCCATCCGGCGTCTGGTATTCCTCACGGAAGTGACCACCGCAGCTCTCGTTGCGATCAAGGGCATCGATACACATCAGTTCGCCCAGTTCAATGAAATCAGCAACGCGACCAGCCTTATCCAATTCCGGATTAAATTCATCAATGCTGCCGGGAATTCGTACATCGCTCCAGAATTCCTTCTTCAGGTCCCTGATCTCCTGGATAGCTTGTTTCAGACCTTCCGCGCTACGGGCCATACCGCACTTGTCCCACACGATCTTTCCAAGGCGCTTATGGAAGCTCTCTACCGTTTGCTTTCCGTTGATTGACATTAAGGTATTAATACGATCCGCAACGGCTTTCTCTGTCTCTTCAAATGCAGGATGCGAAGTTGGCACAGACCCCGTACTGATTTCATCTGCGAGATAGTTACCAACAGTATAAGGAATCACAAAATATCCATCGGCAAGACCCTGCATTAGTGCAGAAGCGCCCAACCGGTTGGCACCGTGATCAGAAAAATTACATTCGCCCAGGGCATACAATCCCGGAATGGTTGTCTGTAGTTCATAATCCACCCAGAGACCACCCATTGTGTAATGCACCGCGGGATAAATGCGCATCGGTACTTCATATGGATTTTCACCAGTGATCTTCTCATACATGTCAAACAGGTTGCCATATTTTTCTTTCACTACGTCCTTACCCAGTTTGATCATTTCATCATGAGAGATATCTCCAAGGTTGCGCTTGTTCACTTCCGCCTTACCATATCGTTCAATCGCATCTGCATAATCAAGATAAACCGCCTGCTTTGAACTACCTACGCCATATCCAGCATCACAACG
>JBKCVJ010000146.1:0-4498 GCA_046317915.1 Sphingobacteriales bacterium | reverse complement strand
CCGCTTCGGTGACCAGGCTACCTATCCCATTATGGAACTCGGCACTACACAGCAGCTGGAGCTGCATTTCGACGATATGGATGCCGATGTGAAGTATTATTACTACACACTGGAAATGCGCAACGCAGACTGGTCGCCCGTACAGATGGGGTATTTTGACTACATCAAAGGGTTCACCCAGCAAAGGATCAATACGTACCGGGTGTCTTCGGCAATGCTCACCCGATACACGCATTACACCACCAGTCTGCCGGATCGGAACATGGTGCCTACCAAAAGCGGCAACTACTTACTGAAAGTTTTTCTGAATGGCGATACCACGCAACTGGCCTTTACCCGCCGGATCCTGGTGGTAGACAATAAAATGGCTGTGGCCACACAGATCCAGCAACCTTTTAACCAGCAGGCATTCAGGACCCATCATCGGTTACTCGTGCAGGTGAGTACCAAGGGCATTGATATCCGATATCCCCAACAACAAGTTAAACTCTTTGCATTGCAGAATTTCCGATGGGATAATGCATTACAAAATGTACCGCCCACGTTTCTGAAGCAGGATATGCTTTCTTTTGTCAACGAACAGGAGATGCTAATGCCTGCGATGCGGGAGTGGCGCTGGTTAAATATCCGCAGCTTCCGGCTGCTGGGAGACAGGGTCAGCAGCCAGCAGAACACCAATAAAGTATTTGAGGTCACGGTGCAGGAGGACCTGAGCAGGGTAGGGACGCCGTATTATTTCTTTCGGGATTACAATGGCATGTTTGTAACGGAAACGGTGGAAAAGATCAATCCTTTCTGGGAAGCGGATTACGGCAAGGTGCATTTCAGTTATAAGCCCGCAGGTGGCCAACCTTATCGTAAAGAGTTATACTTGTTTGGTGAGATCAGTAACTACGGTAAGGATGCCACGGCTAAAATGGTGTATAACGCAGAGAAGCAGGTCTATGAAGGCGAGATGTACCTGAAACAAGGATACTATGATTACGTGTTTGGCTTATATGATCCTGCCACCAGGCGTTTTGAAATGGACGCTACGGAAGGGAATGTATGGGAAACAGAGAATACCTATCTCGTATTGATCTATTACAGGGAACTGGGCGGAAGATATGACCAGCTGCTGGGATTGCAGGCGGTGAACTCTCAATTCGCAAGACCGAACTAATACTCTCTTACGCCATCTTCCTTGCATCTTCCAGAAACTTCGCCAATCCCAGATCCGTCAATGGATGCTTAAGCAGTCCAAGAATTGATTCCAGCGGGCAGGTACAAACGTCTGCACCCAATTCAGCTGCTTTCACGATATGCAATGGGCTGCGGATAGATGCAGCCAGGATTTCGGTTTTGAAACTTTGAACACTGTAGATGTGGGACATCTGACCGATCAGTTCCATGCCGTCCCAGTTGCTGTCATCGATCCTTCCAATAAATGGAGAAACGTAGGTGGCGCCGGCCTTAGCAGCGAGGATGGCCTGACCAGCGGAAAAGACCAATGTGCAGTTGGTACGGATACCATTGTCCGTGAACCATTTGATGGCTTTAATGCCATCTTTGATCATAGGCACCTTCACCACAATGTGCGGGTGGATGGCCGCGAGTTTTTTACCTTCTTCAACGATGCCGGCAAAATCCGTACCCAGCACTTCTGCGCTCACGTCGCCGTCTACGATATCGCAGATGGCTTCGTAATGCTTTGCAATAGCTTCTTCGCCTTTGATGCCTTCCTTCGCCATCAGGGAAGGATTGGTAGTTACCCCATCCAGAACGCCGAGGTCATTGGCTTCCTTGATCTGGGCGAGATTGGCTGTGTCGATGAAGAACTTCATATAATAAGCTTGCTTGATGTAAATAAAAAAAGGCAGGTGATTTACATCGCACCGCTCAACCACTTACCCTTGCTACCTTCCGGCCCTGGGGGAGTTCAGCAGGAGCTGGTCGTGTAAGACCTGCCAGCCGCGAAGATAATAAATTTGGCAATCAGACAATCAATCATTCAGTCATTCTGGAAATCCGGAGTGACAACCTGGATTTTTGACTTCCATGATCCCAACTACTGAATGCATGTATTACTGTATTTCTGAATGATTGATTGTCAAAACAATGAATAACTCCCCGGCTCCGCCGCCAACTTCCCATTGATCAGCGCCGCCAGCTCAGGCAACACATCCAATTCTGTTTCCGCCACTGGCTGCGCCGCTTTCTTCAACAGATCCTGCTGCTTGGCCACCCAATCCAAAAGAACAACGCCTTTGTCTCGTTCGTCCATGGCTTCCAGCGCCAGTTTCGATAATAGCTGCAGGTTCACTGCGTGCGGACGAATGGCTTCCAAAGTAGGCTGCTGATAGCTGTTCCACTGCAGATAAGTCCAGGCCTGCAACTGTGCACGTATGGCTTTTGCCGCATCCTGGTCCTGGGTTTGTAAATACGCGGATACCCACTGCCTGAACTGGCGCTTGATAAAACTGTTCATCGGCAAACAATCTGCCAGTTCATTTAACGGTGCCGTTGCTTGTGTCTTGTTCTTCGGCATCGTCATTTTCGGGATCAGCCTTTTGTATCCTTTGATCGGAGTCAACACATCCGTGAGTAAGCGAAGATCATTCACATCTGTGGATCCTTTCCATTCTCTCAACGAGCGCTCATAGTTGGCGAAATGTTGCAGGCCCTGCGCATCCAATAGCAAATTGAGATTCATCAACCTCGTATATAGGTCGTTGACATCCGTTTGGCTCGCGGGCGACCACAGTCGTTCTGCAATGGCCGCGGAATTAACCCAAATACGCGTTTCAATATTTTTTCCGTCAGCGATCTCCGTCCACTCTGCCGCTTCTCCGCCCAACACTTTGCCTTTGTCATTCGCCGGTGGCTGCGATGCATACTGACTCAAAGGCTGGTTTTGGTAATACATATATGCCGGAAAATGATGATCGAGATAAAATCCTGAAGAGACCAACACATCATTGCCTTGCTGAACGATGTTGGCGATGGATATTGGAGTTCCACCCATCGGACCCATATCTGATTTCCACTTCTGCACGATGACGTCCTTTGGGAGCTCCGGTGTAAAGCCCTCTTCCCACACGATCATCCGATATTTTTGTTTGGAGACAATGCCATACATCCGTTTGATGAAATAGTCTTCCAATGCCCTCGTGTCTGCGATACTGTTCTTTTTCATATACTGCTGGATCTGCGGATTGGCCTTCCACGCGGCACCATTGTTCTCATCAGCACCCACATGCACATAGGCATAGGGAAACAGGTTTTTCATTTCGCCGAGGAACTTTTCCAGGAACTGGTATACGGATTCTTTGGTAGGATCGATGGATGGCGTAGGTGCAGTTCTGACCATTACCATCATATCTGCTATTGATTTCACCTTGTCTGTGTTGAACCTGGGGCCGGGTTTATATGGACCGGGCAGACTGGCCAGTTCCGGATATCCCACGAACCAACTCTGGCTATGGCCCGGCAAATCAAACTCTGGTATGATCATGATACCCCGTTCAGCTGCATACCGGATCAGTTGCTTCATTTCTTCCTGCGTGTAGTATTGACCGTTAGAACCTAGCTGGTGCAGTTTCGCAAATTGTTTTGATTCAATTCGAAAACCTTCATCATCGGTCAAGTGCAAATGCAGCACGTTCATCTTCACCGTGGCCATGGCATCGATGTTCCGTTTAATTACATCAAAGGGTATAAAATGCCGCGCCACATCAATCATCAGCCCGCGCCATGGAAACCTCGGCTTGTCTTGAATCATTAGTTCCGGGAAGTAAAATCCCTGCTCGTCTTTGGTTAGTAATTGTAATAGGGTTTGCAATCCATGTATGGCACCAATGGTAGTGTTGGATTTGAGATCGATGGATTGCGGCGTGACAGCGAGTTGATAAGATTCATCCATGCCGATGGACAAGGCTTGTGCATTGCCAGGCTGGATGCGCATGGTGCCGCTTAATCCCGGCGTGATATAGTCCTGGATGAAGTATGCGGCTGTTTGCCTGTTCAGTTGTTGATAAAACCGATTGACGGCTTTGATCAGGGTTGGATCTTGTGTGGTAGTTGAAATACTAAAGCTGCTGTTGATCCTAAACTGACCCTGACCGGTGGAAACGTTTTCCGGAAAGGGAATAACCTTAATCTGTGAGATCACAAGGGAAGGGATCGAGAGCACCCAAAGTAGAAAGGCAAATTTTTTCATATGGCCATCATTATGGCCTGCAATTTAATTCAACATCGGAAAAGACCATTCCACAAAATCTTCAGGTTTTACGCCGTCTGGTCTTGCACCAGGTGTAGTAGTAATGTCTTTCCATTGCAAAGGACCATATTGTGAATAAAGAATGTATCGCACTCTTTTTTTCGAAGGTTCCACACGAACTTCCATAAAGCTTTGGAAGAAAGGTGCTACGTTGTAATCAAATGCAGCACTCAGCCATTCTGCACTGAAAGGCCAGCCATCAAATTTCTTCGTGTACCACCATGCTGGATACTTATACCA
>JBKCVJ010000145.1:0-2594 GCA_046317915.1 Sphingobacteriales bacterium | reverse complement strand
AAGGAGCAATTGCAGCAAAAGACACAAAGCGGGCTCACCATTTATGAGGGGATAAAAGTACTGGGCGGTGATCCCGAAAAGCTCTCATCCTGCAAGCGCGATAAAGGCGCATTTCATGCATGGCTTGAATTGCACATTGAGCAGGGTGGTATTTTAGAAAAGGAGAAGATACAGATCGGTGTAGTGCAGGGCATCGTGGGCATTATGCATTGGGAAGTTAAAGTAGAAGGCTTTGCGAACCATGCCGGTGCCACGCCGATGAACATGCGACAAGACGCATTGCTTGCTGCATCTAAGCTGGTGATTGCGGTGAACGAAGTAATGCATGGCGAGAAAGGATCGCATGTGGGTACTATCGGGAAGATGGCCGTACAACCTGGCGCATATAATGTCATACCCGGACAGGTTATGATGGGATTGGAGATCCGGGATCTCTCGGCAGAAAAAATTGAGCAGCTTTTTGTATTGATTGAAAAACGCGCAGCGCTGATAGCCAAAGAAACCGGAACCAGGATCAGCTTTGATCGACAGCCCAACGGCATAGAACCCGCATTAACGGATCCGCGCATTCAAAAGGCCATTGATGCTACGGCGAGAAAATTGGGTTTAAGTACAAAGTTCATGCAAAGCGGAGCGGGGCATGACTCCCAGCATATCGCATCTATCGCGCCTGCCGGCATGATCTTCATTCCCAGTGTAGGCGGCGTCAGCCATTCCCCTAAGGAGTTTTCAACTACCGCTGATATAGTGAATGGGGTCAATGTGTTGTTGCAAACGGTGTTGGGGTTGGATAAAGTTTAGGTTGCAGACGATACAGTTCTATATATTTGACAAATGTCTCAAAAACCAAAACCCATATTTCATCATCGGATCTTCTGGGATGTTGATTTCGAGAAAATAGACTACGATGCAAAAGCAAGTTTTGTGATCGAAAGGGTTTTTGAAAGGGGCGATGTGGATGATATCCGCAATTGCCGGCGCTATTATGGCGATGAGAAAGTATCAGAAGTCCTATTGAATGCTAAGTTTTTACCTGAGACGAGAATGTATCTGGCAAGCGCGGTTATTAACAGGCCTATTAAAGACTTCAGATGTTACACACTGAGACAGTTGAACCCGGGACTTTTTCCATATTAAGGGAACTTATGGAGGTTCCTGCATTGAGTGGATTCTCACTTGTAGGTGGCACAGCATTATCCCTTCTGTACGGGCATCGGGTCTCCGTTGATCTGGATTTGTTTTCCAATAAGCCTTTCGAAAATATAGAAGTCATTCAGGCACTGAAAGATTTTTTTAAAGGCAGAATTGCTATTGAAGAGAAACAGCCAAGATTCGGCATATTTTGCTTTATTGGGGATACCAAAGTGGATATTATTCGTCACCCGCATGAATTATTGCGTGATGAGCTAAGCATTGACGGAATCCGGATATTTTCCCAGCCAGATATCATGGCCATGAAAGTTCAGGCCATTTTGAACCGAGGTAAAAAGAAGGATTTTTGGGATGTGGCCGAGCTGTTGCATCACTATGCTGTTGCTGATTTTGTGCAGTTTCACCAAGAGAAATACAGCAGCCAGAATCTTATGATCACGGTTCCCCAGGCCCTTACCTATTTTTCAGATGCTGCAGAAGACGAAGCGCCCAGAAGCCTGAAGAGACAAACCTGGGAGTCTGTGCAAGCTTTTATCAGTTTGAAGGTCAGGGAGTACTTGAGCTAACTCAAGGGAGAAGATAAAGGGAGAAGTGCGAAGGCTTCGCACTTCTCCCTTTATCTTCTCACTTACCTCAACCGAAACTATCCAATAGCGTTCCGAAGGTCTTCAATCAAATCTTCAACATCCTCAATACCCACACTCAAGCGGATCAATGAATCACTCAATCCATTCTTGATGCGCTCTTCGCGGGGAATGGATGCATGCGTCATGGATGCGGGATGGTTGATCAGTGATTCCACACCGCCGAGGCTTTCTGCAAGGGCAAATATTTTGGTGGAGGAAAGCAGTTTGGTGGCGGCTTCCACGCTGTTGTTCTTCAGTTCAAAACTGATCATGCCGCCGAAATCACGCATTTGTTTTTTAGCGATGGCATGACCGGAATGATCCTCGAAACCGGGCCAGTAGACCTTGCCGACTTTAGCATGATCTCTTAAGAAATGCGCGATGGCCTTACCATTCTCACAATGTCTTTGCATACGCACGTGCAAGGTCTTGATGCCTCTTAATACAAGGAAACAATCCTGTGGACCGGGAACGGCACCACAGCTTTTCTGAATAAAATAGAGTTGATCCCGCAGCCACTGGTCCTTCATCATCAGCGCTCCCTGGATCACATCGCTATGTCCGCCGAGATATTTTGTAGCGGAATGCATCACGATATCCGCACCGAGATCCAGCGGATTCTGCAGGTATGGTGATGCAAAAGTATTGTCCACACAAGTGATGATCTTCTTCTCTTTTGCCAGCGTTGTGATGGCCTGTATATCCGCGATGTTCATCAGCGGATTGGTGGGCGTTACCACCCAGATGAGTTTTGTATTGTCTCTGATGACTTTCCGGATCTTCTCCACTACCTGCTGGTACACAAAATGGAACACG
>JBKCVJ010000144.1:0-9760 GCA_046317915.1 Sphingobacteriales bacterium | reverse complement strand
GAAATACCCACCTGTGCTTCGGTCCATTTGAACTTTTCAAAATTGTAGAAACTCCATGTGCTTTGCACGGCATGCGCGGCAACGTAAAGTAGAAAGAATGATGCCACCAGACCCGAGACAGCAGGATACTTCCCCAAATGTTTTAATGAGCCAATAGGATTCGCTTGTTTCCAATCAAATTTTCGCCTGTTCTCCGGGGCCAGTGATTCCGGCAACACGAAATATCCATACAACCAGTTGATAAAAGTGAGGATGGCGGCAGCAATAAATGGAGCCTTTACGCCCAGGTTCGCCAACAAACCACCTACTGCAGGACCAATGATAAATCCAAGCCCAAAGGCAGCACCGATCATCCCGAAATTCTGCGCGCGATTCTCCGGTGTGCTGATGTCTGCGATGTATGCTGTAGCAGTTGTAAAACTTGCCCCTGAAATGCCCGCGATAATCCTGCCTACAAACAACCATCCAATGGTGGGTGCAAAAGCGGTAAAGAGATAGTCGACACCAAATCCAAACAATGAGATCAGCAGAATAGATCTTCTGCCGTATTGATCACTCAGGTTGCCGAGGATGGGTGAGAAAAAAAACTGCATGATCGCAAATGCGAAAATCAGCCATCCGCCATAGGTGGCAGCATCACTCATGGTTCCGCCCACTAAGGAGTTGATGAGTTTTGGAACAACGGGAATAATGATCCCGAAACCGATAACGTCAATAAGGATGGTGACGAAGATGAAGCCGAGTGCGGGCTTGGAACCTTTCATCGTATAAAGATACGAGGCAATTTGCCAATCCGCCAATGCGGCAGACGCTTCGCGAGACATTAGGCATTAGGCACTGGGCATTGCCGGCGTGCGCGGAAACACCGGAGTGACTGCCGGCGCGCCGCTACGCAAAGCGCGCCTTCCTACATTACCGCATTTCCGCATTATCAAATTGCCCCATTAAAAAAGGCCCCATCAAGGGGCCTTTTTATTAATAACGTTTGTTGAATTTGTTACCGCCGCCGCTGTAACCTCCTCCGCCGCCGCGATTGCCGCCGCCACCGCCGCCGAAAGATTTCCTTTCAGGACGCTGTTCCCTTGGCTTCGCTTCAGCTACAGAGATGGTCCTGCCATCAACTTCAGCCTGATCCAATTCAGCGATAGCTTTCTTAGCTTCTTCATCGTTGGACATTTCTACGAAACCAAATCCACGGCTACGACCGGAGAATTTGTCAGTGATAACTTTTGCAGATGAAACTTCACCGTACTCTGCAAAGATTTCGAGCAGATCCTGGTCTTGAACCTGGAAACTCAAATTGGACACGAAAATGTTCATTTCTAAAATTTAAACTTAACTAAAACGAACTGACTAACTGAACGATAAGGCGGGGCGTTTTAACTGCGGACGACTTACAGAAGCAAATAGATCAGAACTTATGACACTGCGAAGATACATAAAAATCCTAGCCAACCAATAAAACAGCTTATATCATGATTATTTAACATCTACGGAATCGTAAACCACCACCCTGGACCAGAGATGGGCGTACTGCTCCACAAACTTCAGGTGGATAGGGTCAACCTGATAGGCATCCTGGTCCGCCTTGTCCTTAAACAGCACCAACCAGGAAATAGCATAAGACCGGTCGATGACCTCCCGATTGGTGTCCGCAGGCTTCCCGATATGGAACATCTGGATGGTTTTCACTTTACTCAGCCCTTCCAGCCCTTCCACGAGCTTGGCGGCGGCCTCTTTACTTTGGGGTTCTTTTAGCCAGAAATAAACATGATGGACAAACAGATTCTTCTGCATCGAGTTATCGTTTTTGGCGGATACCAGCACCCCAAGTGCGCCCATAGCCGATTGTTGTATAAATGTTTTTCGATCCATAAAGCACTAATATACACCTATTTACCCTTGACCGGAGGGCTTCCGGCTTGTACCGATGCGGCAAATTCCTTCACCCCCTTCACGATCTTTAAGGCCATATTTTTGTGAAACTTAGGATCCACGATCTTCTTCTCATCGTCCGGATTGCTTAAAAAAGCCACCTCCACCAGGCAGTTGGGGTATTCCGTTGGTCCGCTCAGGGCAAAATTGAAGGACCCTACATTCCCAAATTCCTTTAATCCTAAACTGAGCATATTCCTCAGGATAAATTGTGTCAGCGGCCTGAATCCGATGTATCGATAAAACGTACTGGTTCCTTTCACCGTATCCACGGAAGATGAATTCAGGTGGATACTAAGCAGGATATCTGGCTGTTGCTTTCGCAACATCAGGATCCGCTCTTCCATGCTGAGGGTAGTGTCCATTGTCCGGGTCATGAATACCTGCTTCATCCCGGATTTCTTGAAGGCCTTCTCCAACTCCTTCGCCATCAGGAGGGTATAGTCCTTTTCCAGCACCTTTGTATTTACGCCTGCCGCACCGGAATTGGTACCGCCATGTCCGGCATCGATCGCAATCTTCCACTTCTTCACATCTGCAGGCGGCTTTCGTTTTACACGGATATACATTTTCCGCGAGAGCGTATCATAATAAATACTGTGCCCCCAATGTTGACCCGCTTTCAGTTGGATATGGATCCGCAACACATCGTCTTCAATCTGCTCATACCAGGTGTTAGCAATCTCTCTAGCCGATGACAAATGTGTGATCCAGTTGGTGTTGGAAGTGATACCGAAAAGATCCACATCGATGCCCGTTGGATTCATCACATGTTGCGCACGATATGGTAATTTCTCATCGAGATTGATCGATACATAATCATATGCGGAATCACCGTACACTTTGATGCTGGAACTCAGGTAGTAATCCTTCGGCTTCACCTCATCGGCAGGCTTCACCGAGGACTTAGGCATATATGCATAATGCTGCCGGGACAACTTCACTACATAATCCCCGTTTACGCTGTCAATTACCTTTACCAGCACGTTGGAATCCAGGTAGCCCATCTTCGCACCCCCCAGCCTGTCGTCCCCAAGCCCATACTCCATATACGGTAGTGCACCGGTAGTCCTGAAAATGCGTACATTCTGCTGCGCCATTGAATGATAAACAGTTAGCAACAGTATCCAAATGATTAGCCCTTGTTTCATGTTTGCAAATGTCACAAAAAACTACGCATTACAGATTGGTATTTTTACGGATGCGTAAATGCACTTTTGCTGAATCTCAGAAAAGTAACTATGCAGCTGTAATTAAATATGGAGTTTCATCGTTTATATGCTGTAATACCTTAACCCTTTGAAAACAGTCCTATGCAACACTGGGAAACCATTCTTGGCATAAGCAGTATCATTCTGCTCCTCCTCCCGGTCACACTTTTGCTGATCAATTTCAAGGAAGGACGAATGTCTTTTCTCGCACTGATCATATACTTATCGCAGATCATTATTATTAACCTGATATCTGCCGACGTTGTGAAAGTTCCACCAGGCGTAAACAGAACAGTGGTCATCATTAATAACCTCCTTGATGCACCATTGATGCTCATCGGTCTCCGCTATTTCACGCTGCAGCCAAAACTCAGGAAACTCCTGCAACACCTGGCCGCAGGATTCATCATCTTTGAATTGCTGGTCATTCTTTTTAAAGGTTTCAATACCAAAATACTTACCCTCATTATCGGACCAGACCTGCTGATCGTTACCGCTTTCTGTGGCTACTTCTTCTTCCAACATGTGAAGTCCTCCTTCTCCCGTAGGAAAGACATGGGTAAAGCGTTCATGAGTGGGGCTCTGGTTTTTGCATACGTCTGTTTCAATTTCATGTATATCGTTCACTATGTACTGAGAGATCCCAATTTCACGGACATTCTGAAGATCTACCACCTGACACATATTATTACTTCCATTACCATATCCATCGGGCTGCTCATTATTATGAGAGACAAGAAAAGAAAACCCATCACTGAGCCAAAGATTAAACAAGAAGAGATCAACGCGTTTCAGTACTTATAAAGAAACTATCGGTCTATTGATATTGGCAAAACAAAAGCCCCCGAAAGGGGGCTTTATTAATGTGGCAATGTGGAAATGCGGCAATGGCGCTTCGCGCAGGCATAAAGGCACCGGGCATTGGGCATTGCATGCTCCAGAATCCACCTGCGACCTTGGCGACCTCCGCGAACTGCGCCCTGCGCCCTGCGTCCTAATACGGATATTTTCCTGCTCCAATCAGCACCTGCGCGATCCTGCGCCTCGCATCCTTGCTATTATAGGGATCTGTCTTCGTGAAACGCTTCAGGCCCAGCAACATCATCCGCTGCTCATCACCAGATGCAAATGCATTGATGGCATCCTTACCGGATTTGTTGATCCGGTCAGCCGCATCATACAAATACGTCTGCGCCATATCGGTGTAGATCGATGCCCTTGCATCGCCCTTCATGGAGGCTTTCATTGCACGCAACAATCCGCTTTCTGCATGGAACACCTCAATGGCCATATCTGCGATATTCATCAGGATCTCCTGCTCTGATTCCAGCTTCACCATCAGCTTCTGCGCTGCTGCACCGGCAACCATCAGGATCGATTTCTTCAGGTTCTTCAGCAACTTTCTTTCTGCCGCAAAAGGTGACTCATCGATGTCCCCAAATTCAGGAATACTCATCAACTCTTTCAAAACAGCCATAGACGGACCCATCAGGTCAAGCCTTCCCTTCATCGCACGCTTAAGCACCATATCAACGGTCAACAAACGATTGATCTCGTTGGTGCCTTCATAAATGCGGTTGATCCTGCTGTCTCTGTACGCGCGGGAAATATTATACTCTGCACTGAATCCGTTACCACCATGTACCTGTACACCTTCGTCTACCACAAAGTCAAGCAACTCGGAACCAAACACTTTCAGTATCGCACACTCAATAGCATATTCTTCCGCTGCACCCAACAGGGCGTCTGCATAAGGCTTGCCATCGGCCATCATGGATTTCTCCATATCCTCGATCCACATCGCACTGCGATATAAAGCTGATTCACTGATCCACAACCGGATCGCTGCTTCCGCCAACTTATGTTGTATAGCACCAAAATTGGCAATAGGCTGCTTGAACTGCTCGCGTGTATTAGCATAACGAACGGTTTCAGACAAACCCATCTTTGCTCCACCAAGGGTTGCCGCACAAAGTTTCAACCTGCCAATATTCAGGATGTTAAAAGCGATCACGTGTCCCTTGCCGATCTCACCCAACACATTCTCTACGGGAACCTTGCAATCCTGGAAATAGAGTTGCACGGTAGATGAACCTTTAATGCCCATCTTGTGCTCTTCAGGCCCTTGTGTGAAGCCTTCAAATCCGCGCTCAACGATGAACCCGGTGAATTTATCGCCATCTACTTTGGCAAACACCGTATACACATCGGCAAAACCACCGTTGGTGATCCAGCATTTCTGACCATTCAGGATATAATGCTTACCATCATCACTCAGCTTCGCTATTGTTTTTGCACTCAATGCATCTGAGCCGGAATTGGGCTCGGTCAATCCATACGCGCCTTTCCACTCACCCGTACCCAACTTGGTCACATACTTCGCCTTTTGCTCAGGCGTGCCGAAATAAAGAATGGGCAGTGTGCCGATACCCGTGTGGGCTGCGATGGCCACAGAGAACGAATGTCCTCCGCCCAGGCCCTCGTTCACCAGTGTACTGGTGATGAAATCTTTTCCGAGACCACCCAGGTCCTCGGGGATAGATGTACCGAGTAATCCCTGCTCACCAGCCTTGTCCATCAATGATGGCATCAGTCCCGGCTCCAGGTTGTCTATCCTGTCAAGCAATGGATAGATCTCGGCTTCCAGGAACGATAAACACATCTCGTACACCATTTTCTGCTCTTCATTGAAATCTTCCGGCGTGAATACATCTGCGGCTTCAGATTCCTTGATCACCCACTCACCACCTTTCAACATCTGTGTTTGAACTTCGGTAGACATATTGTTCTATTTTAAGTTGTTAAGTTGTTATGTTATTGAGTTACTGAGTTATTGAGTTATTGTTCGGCTATTTCAGGTTATCATACACTTTCTGCAACACCGCCTTACACAACTCAATATCCGCTGATGGCACCCCTTCCAATGATTCATTCAGGGTCTGGTTGGCGAGCTCCATCGACTGCTCCTGTAGTTTTTTGGCCGGCTCCGTCAGGAAAATCAGGTTGCGTCGGCGGTCCTCTTTGGAAGAAACCCGCCTTACCAGCTTCAGCTTTTCCAGGTTATCCACCAGCCGGGTAATGCTGGGTTTGTCCCGAAATGTAGCATTGCACAACTCCTGCTGGTTCACACCGTCTTGTTTCCACAAATGATACAATACGCTCCACTGTTCTATGGTGATCTCTACTCCGTTGGTTTTGAAGTTCTTCTGCAGCCTCCGGGCGATCGCCGTTGAAGCAACACCCGTGATAAAGCTGTATAATTCACCTCTCTTAAATTGGTTGTTTGGCATATTGTTAGTTATGCAACTAATTCGAAAATACAAACTTTTTTCTTTTAACGCCTAATAATTTTGTTATAATTTTACTATCCCGCATACCCAATACCAGCGAAATTCCTGCCAACTCGCATTTGAAATTGTTGTAGTATGAAAAAGGTGACTCTCTTCCTGGTGGGATTGATTTTTTCATTCTTTGCCCATACCCAAATAAAAGTGGTGGTCATCGGATCATCCACAGCTGCGGGCATTGGTGCAGACGTTCCGGCAAACTCATTCGTTGGCCGTTTACAAACCTATTACCCTGCACCGGCTTATAATTGGACAAACCTCGCTGTACCCGGAACCAATACGTATAATGCGCTTGCCGTGTCTGTACCCGATAAGCCACCCATTGAACCAGGGATCAACATCACCGCGGCCCTGGCCCTTGATCCGGATGTCATCCTCGTTAGTTACCCCAGCAATGATGTTGACTTAGGTTTTAGCAACACCGAAACAATTAACAACCTGACCACCATCAAAAACCTGGCTAATGCACAAGGCGTTTTGATGTACTTCATAGGTAACCAGCCTAGGAATTTTCCCGACCCAGCCAAGCGGACCCAGCTTTCCACCCAAAATGATCTGCTTCTCGCAACTTTTCCAGATAACACCATTAACGTCTACCTTGATCTGTTGGGCATAGATGGGAATATCGCCACTATCGTTTCAGCAGGAGATGGGATTCATGTAAACAGTGAAGGTCATCGTAGAATTTTTCAGCGCGTAGTAGACTTCAATATATTTCAAACTCTGCTGCCGGTAACCTATGCAAAGTTCAACATCCAACAAGTTGACAACAGGATAAAACTGTCTTGGGAAACGGCTACAGAATCTAACAACGATTTTTTCCAGGTTGAAAGATCACCAGACGGGATTCAATTTTCTCCGATTGGTACCGTCAAGGGAAACCTGAACAGCAATTCCAGCAAGAAGTATGCGTTTATAGATGATAAACCTTTGGCAGGTAAGAATCACTACCGGCTTGCCCAGGTTGATCTTAATGGAAGAACCCAATATTCGAAAATTCTAAGCATTAACTTTTTTACCTCACTATCAACGACCATATATCCCAACCCAGCTTCTGATGTTTTACAAGTATCCGTCAAGCCTTCTGCAAGGTCCGCTATCTCGATAGAAATCATTGGGGCTAACGGTTCAAAAGTTTACCAACGAAACAACATCATGGTTGTTAGCAACAACACAATAAGCGTCCCTGTCATGAATCTCCAAAAAGGCTGGTATTTAATGAAAGTAAGTTCCCCAATGGGAACAGAGCATTTACGCTTTATCAAGCAATAGCCAGAATGTGGTAACTTCAGGCCGCTTATAATGCAATCCCATTATTTTCATTTCAAACAGTCAACGATCCATTACCGCTACTCGGGTGAAGGGCCGGAGCTGGTCATTTGCTTCCATGGATTCGGAACCTATGCGGCAACTTTTGATTGGCTGGCGAGCCATGTGCCGGGCCATCGGTTCATAGCATTCGATCTTCCCCTGCATGGTGATACGAAATGGAACGATGGGAACACGCTAAGCCCTGAGGACCTCATCGATATCATCCATCATTGCCCGCATGCACAGGTAGATCGATTTGCACTCATGGGCTATTCCATGGGTGGAAGAATCTCCCTGCATCTCTTACAGCTGATTCCCCACAGGATCACGAGGCTGATCCTGCTGGCACCAGACGGATTGCACTTTTCCCCTTACTATTGGCTGGCCACACAAACTTCCGGAGGCAACAAACTGTTTCGCCGCTTCATGCATAAACCCCAGGGATTCATACGCATGATCCGCCGCATGGAAAGCTGGGGCATGATCAGCAAAAGTATTCGCAAATTTGTGGACCTCTACCTGGAAGACAAACACGTCAGGGAACTGGTATACGAGGCCTGGACCCTTTTCCGAAAATTCAAACCCAACCTCACCATTGTGATCCGCGAAATCAACAAAAGACAGATCCCAACGATTTTGTTATACGGGCAATATGATACCATCATTCCCCTCAACCCCGGGAAGGCATTTTTCCAACGTGTACAGGCACCAAAAAAAATGGAGATCCTTCCCATCGGTCACCAGGTACTTCATCTTAAAAATGCGCCTGTCATAGCTGAAGCATTTAATCTTTCTGCATGATCCTTCCAGCTACCATCCTCGTCATATCTGTTCTCCTGATGCTTGCTTACGCACTATTGATCAGACGTTATGACGATGCCTTTACAAAAAGCAGCAAAAACTTTTCCATCGCTGATACCGAGGCCACACAACTTGTTACCGTAATCATTCCTGCAAGAAATGAATCCGCCAACATCAAGGCTTGCCTGTCTGCACTGATGGCGCAAACCTATCCCCGGTCATTGATAGAAATCATTGTGGTAGACGATTTATCTGAAGACGATACCGCGGAGATCGTAAAAAACTTCCCGGTAAAACTCATCCGCAACAATCCGAAACCAGGCACCATCGCATTTAAAAAACAAGCCATCGCTACGGGCATCTCGCAGGCCTCTGGAGCGTTAATCCTAACTACTGATGCAGATTGCATTGTTGCCAATACATGGGTAAGCACCATGGTGAACACCCTGCAATCACAACGCGCATACATGGTCACAGGTCCTGTGAAAATGATGCCGGGTAATCAATGTCTATCGATGTTCCAGTCGCTTGATTTCGCGATCCTGCAGGGCATCACTGCAGCATCGGTTGGAAGCGGCATCCATGATATGTCCAGCGGTGCCAACCTCGCATATATCAAATCATTCTACCTTGAAGTAGGTGGATTTAATGGGATCGATGACATCGCTTCCGGTGACGACATGCTGCTGATGCAGAAATTCAGTGCACAATATCCCGGCAGCATCGGATATGCTTTTTCTATGGACGCTATGGTGAACACCAAAACAGAACCCACCTGGAAATTGTTCCTGCAGCAGCGTATCCGATGGGCAAGCAAGGCCACCAAGTATAAAGACCCAGTCTTGTTCAGGATCCTGCTACTCGTATATGCCGTGAATCTGTGGGTCGTTGCACTGCTGGTGATGGGGCTCTGGAACCGCCGCGCCTTTGTCTTCGGCCTGATCCTGATGATCATCAAACTGATGATTGAGTGGCGGTTTGTGCAAAATGTTTTGCAATTCTTTTCTTTGTTGCCCCTGATGCGTTGGTTCCCTATCGCACAACCGCTGCATATTCTTTACACCGTAGTGTCCGGATTTTTCGGACAGACCGGTGGCTACCGATGGAAAGGGCGCAATGTAAAATGATAGTATCTTGGGTTGTGGATCAGCAATC
>JBKCVJ010000143.1:0-3444 GCA_046317915.1 Sphingobacteriales bacterium | reverse complement strand
TACCTGGGATTGAAACATACTTTTACTTTTGGATCCTGTGTGAATAATGATTGTTCCGTTGACGGGGATGGTATTTGTGATACACCTCCTCAGCGCATTTCTTCCGGCTCTTGTACAAGTCCTCAAAATTCCTGCTTTACGGATACGCTGTCAGGATTTGCCAAAGACACGGTTGACCTTAATGCTAATTTCATGAGTTATGCCGGTTGTGCCAATATGTTCACGGAAGGGCAGGCGCAGAAGATGCGGGATATTTTAGCTACAACCAGAAATAGTTTGCTCGCTCAATACTTGTGTGATCCACCTTGCACGGACAATGTATCGATAAGATTCACCAGGGATAATTGGAGCCCATTGCCTGGCGCAACTGTTTTGTTCAATAGCACCAGTACTGGCGCTACCACCTATCAATGGGCCGTGGATGGGGTGCCTGTGGGTGGTAATTCCCCCAACCTCAGTCATACTTTTTCTACAATAGGGAAATACAAAATAACCGTTAAGGCTTGGGGTGCAAACCCGGGCTGCTTCGCCACGTATACGCACTATGTGATTGTTACTTGTGGGGTAATGGCTAGATTCTATCCGGATAAACGGATCATTGCTGCCAAGGCCCCGATCATGCTTGATACGATTATCTTTACCAACAGATCTGTGAATGCGACGGCTTATCGATGGCTCATGGCTAATGATACAGGAATGAGCGAAGTACAGGTAAGCTCGGACAGAGATATCGTCTATCCTTTTGTAAACAAGGGGAACTATACTGTACGGCTGATTGCCAGCAATGGTGGCTGTGCGGATACAACGGAGACGTTTCGGTTTACGGTTGATGACCCTGCATTGGATGGAACTGTTTGGCTTGCTACCCCTGAATGTATCCAACAGACCAAGGTTCGTTTTATATTGTATGTGTGCAACAATGGTTATGCAGAGATACCGGCAGGTACTCCGATTAGTTTCTACGATGGCGACCCCAGTAAGGCTGGTGCGGTGAAGATTGATTCTACATTTTTATTGCCAGATCCGGTAGCAGGTAAATGCTGCGGTAAGATCTATTCACTTACTTTGGATATGAAACGCGCAGGTGTTGATACACTGTATGCTGTCTTCAACGATAAAGGCATGAGTATTCCGGTGAAGTTCCCCAATACATTGCTTGATGAACTTGATTACCGAAACAACGTTGGATCTGTTTCCGGATTTGGTTTTAAGGCCTCCATTCTGCCTCCATCTGCCGCGATGCAGCCCGGAGATACGCTACAATTAACGGGGTCTGCAGGGCCCGGTGGCTTCACTGGTTTATGGAGCACTTCAGTACCCGGCCTGTCATGTCTGAACTGCAGTGATCCGAAGTATATTGCCAAGAAGGCCGATGCAGAGATTCGTTTCCGCGCTACGAGTAGCCTTGGCTGTTATGATACGGCACAATTGCTCATTAAGGTTCCGCCTGCTGATGACCTTACCATAAAAATCAGGCAGATGGAGTGTTTTGGGAAAGACAGTGCCATTGTTTTCTTCGATGTGTGTAACAGTTTTAAACGTGGGATCATTCCGAAGGGGCTTAAAGTGAGTTTTTACGATGGTGATCCTGCAGCAGGTGGACAATTGCTGGGGCCTGTATTTGAAACGAAGGCTGACTTAAACAGCCTCTGCGCGTCCTTTAATCATGTCATCCGTGCGGATAGTGCAGAGCGAATCTTTGCCGTGGTCAATGATCCAGGTACTTCACCGTTCCAGTTGCCCAAAGATTCAATATTGAATGAGGCGCAATATGGCAATAATACCACCAGTTATGCGTATGCAAAGGAACAGGTGCTCATTGCGCCGGCAGATACATCCATCCTTCGCAACGCCACGGTATCCTTAAAGATTGTGTCAACCATTTATCGGCCCTCATCCATTCTATGGACAAGCACCGGCGGTTCATCGCTGAATTGCAGCAGTTGTCTAACGCCAACGGCTACCGTAAAAGAAGACGGACAGGTGCAGGTATCCCTGCAAAACAACTATGGATGTATCCTAACGGGTAAGGCTACCCTGAAAATCCTTCCACCGGATTTGACCATCCGGATCACGGGAACAGAGTGTTACAGCAATCTGGCTACGCTCGTGTATTTCACGATCTGTATGAACAATGGATACAGCAGTGTATTCAGGAACATCCCCGTGCGGTTTTATGCCGAGGATCCCGCAACCGGGAGCCGCAAGATCCTGGAACCCCTGTTCCTGACGCCAGCAGGATCTCTGCGGGATTGCGATAGTTTTTCGGCGATTGTGCAATCTCCGGAAGGCAGCAGGATCTACGCAGTGGTGAATGATCAGGGCGGTGCCGTGTTCCCGGATACAGCTTTTCAGGAAACGGATCTTACCAATAATATTGCTGACGGACTGGTGAGGCGATTTATCGTAACAGCAACACCTGCCGATACATTCATCTATCGGAACAGTACCTTGCAGTTGCAGGGAGCAGCCAGTGGTGGCCAACTGACATCTTATTTCTGGACGCCGGCAGATCAGCTATCATGTGTACAATGCCTTGATCCCGTAGTAAGGGTTCCTTATTCCAGGGAATACATTTTTACCGGAAAGAATCAGTATGAGTGTATTTCTTCGGATACCGTGCAGTTGAAAATGTTTACGGACGGACCAGTGAATATTCCCAACGCCTTCACCCCTAATGGAGATGGTAAGAATGACCGGTTCTATGTATTGGGTAGCCAGGACATAGACCTGGTCAGCAGTTTTCAGATCTACGACCGTTATGGGCAGTTGGTGTTTCAGCAACGAAATGTGCCGCCAAATGATCCCGTGTTTGGCTGGAACGGCGAGATCCGCAACGGCGAGCGTGCCAGCGGCAGTTTTGTATACAGCATTGTTATCCGTTTCAAGAGCGGAAGGGATCAGTTGTATAAAGGCGTCATCACTGTGATTCGGTGAGAATAGTCACTGTGTGCTCCTTGCGCTTTTGCTAATTTTATGGTATGACAGAAAAAGGACTTACCTGGGTCAGCAGATCTCTCCGATGGGGTTTAGGATCGATCTTCATCGCAGTAGGTATTGCTTACTTTAAAGATGGCGGTTGGCCAGCGCTGTTCTTTGGTGCCGTGATGATTGTGACCGGTTTTTTAAAGCCCAAACGTTGTATCTCAGATGAGAACTGCGAATTGTGATCACTGCTGCAAATACAGAAAGCCCCATGCTTTGAGGATGGCTTTTTTCGACGAAAGTATTTCCCGATTTACATTTAATAAGCTGGATGCTTCGATTTCCTTGATACGGTCCTGGCGGATGTCTTCATGAATTTGTTCCATGACAAGGTTGGAATGGTTCAATGCTTGTTCCCGAAGTTTTTCCAGGTCTGTGGTCTTTTCTACCAACATCAGTTCCCGTTTAAATCCCTTCCAGTTGGTGCCGATCTGATGAAAATATTCATGCAAAACATCG
>JBKCVJ010000142.1:0-27469 GCA_046317915.1 Sphingobacteriales bacterium | reverse complement strand
ACGGGATTGAAGATGTTCATGGGCGGCGCTTGTCCACTGTAATAATAGCGTTGGGAAGATTGTTTCAAGGCGTAATTGGTTGCCTCTTTGCCATCTGAAGGCAAGGATCTTGCGAGGATCCGCCGTTTGGCTTCATCATTATTTTGCCGCGCGATCTCGATATCATCATCCGGAACGGGTGTGTTCACAAAATCTCTTTCAAACTGTTCCCGCGTGGGTCTGGCTTTAATAATGGTTGCCGGTAAGTAGACGGTATCTGTAACCATGAGTTGAACCAGCGAATACTGGTTGCCATCAATATTGAAAGGGATGGTGGCGGTGATCGGTTTATACCCTACAGAGCTGAACTCCACTTTATCTCCCTTCATTACTACAATGGAAAACACCCCCTGGCCATTGGTGATGGTACCTCTTCCAGTACCCTTCACCACCACAGATACAGAAGGCAGTCCGCGGAGGCTATCGGCAGTCATTACCACGCCATATAATTGCACAACGGTGTCCTTAAAAGTCTCGAACTGGGCCTTCACCGCGACGGGTGAAAGGAAGGCGATCAATATGACAAAATATCGTAAAGTTTTAACCATGGGCTGGGGGCAATTTACATCCATCTTTCTCAATAAACAAAGTAACAGGTTCAATGGTTACCTTTGCACCGCCATAAATTCTTTAACAATTCATTGAATATGACGCAGCAGGATATTTTACAGGCACTTAGCCATGTTCAGGAGCCGGATCTGCATAAAGACCTGGTGACCCTCAACATGATACAGGATATTCAGATCGATGGAAACCAGGTCAGGTTCACCATCGTTCTCACCACACCTGCATGCCCTTTAAAAGAGAAAATGAGGATGGATTGCGAGAAGGCCATTCGCGAAAAAGTGAACCCGGATGCGGTGATCACGGTAAAATTCACTGCCAATACTACTACCAACAGGCTTGACGGAAAAGCGTTGTTGTCTAAGGTGAAAAATATCATTGCGGTAGTGAGTGGAAAAGGCGGGGTGGGCAAATCCACCGTGTCTGCCAACCTGGCTTTGTCGCTGGCCCAGGGCGGCGCAAAGGTGGGCCTGATGGATGCGGACATTTATGGTCCCTCCGTTCCCATCATGTTCGGATTGAAGGGGGATCGTCCATTGATGACCAATATCGATGGAAAAGATATGATCATACCCATCGAGAAATTTGGTATCAAGCTGATGAGTATTGGCTTCCTGGTAGATGAGAAGAGTGCTGTTGTATGGAGGGGACCGATGGCCAGCTCAGCGATCCGCCAGTTTGTGACCGATGTGTATTGGGAGGAACTGGATTATCTGGTGATTGATATGCCTCCGGGTACAGGAGATATTCATCTGACCCTTGTTCAGACTGTTCCGGTGACAGGAGCCATCATCGTCACCACTCCGCAGGATGTTGCCCTGGCAGATGCCCGCAAGGCTATTGCGATGTTTGGGCAAGCGCAGATCAAAGTGCCTATCATCGGACTGGTAGAGAATATGGCTTGGTTCACGCCGGCGGAACTACCCAATAACCGGTACTATATTTTTGGAAAAGAAGGTGGCCGCAAGATGGCCGATCAATACGATATTCCATTCCTCGGCGAGATACCGTTGGTGCAGGGCATCCGAGAGGGCGGCGACAAAGGCGTTCCCATTATGGCCGGGGATGATGCCATTACCAAAAAGGCCTTCATTGATTTTGCCGGCCAGGCCGTGCGCAGCATCTCTATGCGCAATGCAAATATGGAGGCAACGAAGGTGCTGGAAGTGGTGGTGTGAGGAAAGTTGGAAGGTTGAAGGTTGAAGAATGACTTATGTATAATCTTTCTCAATTTAAGGTAAGGGATCCGCTGAAGATCCTTGCGTTTATGAAGGAGCATTCTTTTGTAGCGCTATGTGGGGCAGATGCACAAGGGAAGCCGGTAGCTACGCATGTGCCCGTTTTTGTGGATCAGGTGGACGGCGAGCTGATCCTCAACGGTCACATCATGCGCTCATCGGATCATCACCTGGCTTTTGAAGAGAATCCGCAAGTGATGGCTATATTTCACGGACCACATGCGTATATCAGTGCCAGTTGGTATACGAAACCAGATCAGGCGTCTACATGGAACTATATGACTGTGCATGCATCAGGCGGGATTCGGTTCACGGACCAGCAGGCGCTATTGGATATCCTTAAACGTACTACAGACCATTTCGAAAATAATCCGGATTCGCCGGCAGGGTTTGAACAAATGTCCGAAGAGTATGTACACCGGCTCTCCAAAGCCATCGTGGCTTTTGAGATCAAAGTGAATAACATAGATCATGTTTTCAAACTTAGCCAAAACCGGGACGAAGTGTCATTTGATCAGATCATCAACAAACTTTCGGAAGGTGATGCCCATGCGCAAGCCATTGCTGCGGAGATGCGAAACAGCCGGAAGTGATTCATTCAAGCATCATTCATATCATATCACTGTAAGAGGTCTCAACAAATTGTTCCGGAAGAATATCAAAAAAGCCGATCCACCGCTTGCATTCTGCCTGTAGTTCTTCCATCATAAATCGATTATTCTCATTGATCACTTCCACTTCCATAAACTCGCCGAGACCCAGGACCTGATCAAAGTGAAACTTAACATGATCGATGAAATAGATCTTTCGTTGTTTGTCTACAACCTTCAATACGCCAAACTGCAAGGTCAGGATCTGTTTCAGGGCAGGATTAGGCTTATGTTTATAAAGGACTACAGACGATTCCTTGGCACCAGCCAGATTATCCCGATGGTATTGAATCAGGGCGTGCTCGATCTTCCCTTCTCTGAGTTTAAGCCTACCGTGGGGAACCTTAAAATAAGTGTCTACCTGGTGATCAAGACCCTTGAAAACAGGGGAAAGGGCTTGCAAACGGGTTTCGACTTCCCGGAGATCGTTGACCCTCGCTTTGAATTCAATATTGGTGATGTTCATTCTTCAATGTTCAAACCCGGATAGTTCCTGAGGCAATCTGTAAGATAGTACTTGTGATCCAGTCCTGTAAGTACGAGGATCCGCTTGCCGGGATATGAACGTTGGTATTCTTTTATTTTTTGGCACATATATGTGTTACGCATCTCCCAAAACTGTACGATCTCTTCAAAAGCCGAGGCTGTGGATGAATCTATATATGCTTTTGCCAGCGGAAGCAGAATATTCTTTTCATCGATGTGCCGTTGCCTGGATACGTCCACAATATCTTTTTTATTGATTCTTTCCAGTGTGGTATCCTGCACGAATTCAAAGAACGCACTGTCAACAATAACTGCCCTCCTGTAATTCCGGGCTTCTACCTCATTCATTTTGCCCTGTTGAAAAGCCAATAGTAGTTGTGATTCAACTTCGGTTGATGTGGAGATCCTTTTATTGATAAACTCTTTTCGTTCAAAGCTGGTATCAAATCCGAGTACCACCAGGTTTTTTTGTTTGCGAAGGATTTTTTGCAGGGCTTTTTGTTCTATTTCCGGATTGGCAATGCCTAAACCCATGGCGATGCCGAGACCCCAAACCGGTTTATATCCTTCAGAGTATTCCCATAATACTACATCAGGGTTGTATGCATTGATCGCGTCAATGAGTTGTTTTTCATTGAAATGATTGTTCCCTGTGTGCAAGGTACCCATGATCTTCAGCCTTGAAGGAGTTGTTTGGGCAAAGCTATGAATGGTAGCCAGCAGAAGGCAGGCCAGCAAGCCAGATCTCATTAAAAACGTTTGCCTAAAGATATTCCAAGAGAGGGGTGGAATCCGCTATAATTTATAACCGGTGTGAATCCAAAACGCATCATCAGGTTGTTTTTGGTGTGTATGCGGTAGGAAAGTGAGGGGACGGTGCTGTTGAATTTATCCCGCTGTTCTTTATTGGCGAAAACCCGACCGTCGCCAAAGGCCTGCGTGTAGGCTATGCCCACGTCAATAAATGTACCCGGACGATGTAGTGCAAAAATATAGTGCAGGCCTACGGGGATGGTGAGGTAAAAATTATTCTCCGTGTAAAACCCAACACCAACCCTGACGCCTAGTCCAGGCATTTTACTGAGTTGACGTTCATAATTTATGGATCCGAAAAGCCCTGCACCGAATGCTTCCACGTAAATATCGTTACGCTTGAACGGCGGTTGGGCTTTTAACTGAAAGCAGATGCAAAGCAGGCAGGCAAAGAGTATGGTCTTGAGCATGATCTGCGCTAATGTAAGGACTATTTGAATGTAAAAAGCACTTCCCGATTAGGATAAATCAGTTTATGACTTTGGCGGTTACCCTGGTCCACACAATGGATCATATTGATCTGGCCTTTGTTGAAATCATACATCAGGTCCGTGGTAACTTTCACCTGACGGGGTCTGGTGGCCAGCGGAGCTTCGAGGTAAACGAAACAGGCTTCCCCATCGATCTCATATCCGATCACCCGCAGGGCGGCCGGTGATCCATCTGTCAGGATGGTGAAGTGCTTCGTAAAATACTGCTGGAGATAGGTTGTGTTTTTAGCTTTATCCCCTTTGAAAATATCCACCGGCGCACCGGTTGCATTTTTGAGTGTGGTCTCCAGGTCATCATTGAACACCTTGCAGGAAACACCTAATACCTTCTCTTTGGATAGGTATTCGATCTCTGTGACACTAACGAAAAAAGGGTGAGGCAGCATTTTAGGGTGAGGCAGGAGGGTGAGGAAATAGACGAAGATTGATAACATGGTTTTGCAAAAGTCGATTTATTTTTCCATTTCAATTTGAACCATGCAGGATTTTAGCATGTATTTCGGACTTGGTTGGGATCATATCATTTCCCGGGACGCACTGGATCATATCCTTTTTATTTTGGCACTAGCAGTGATCTATCGGTTTGAAGACTGGAGGAGAGTATTGATCCTGGTGACGGCTTTTACCATCGGCCATTTTCTCACCCTGATCCTAAGTGTTACGGAAGTGATCCGGGCCAATTCCGAGTGGGTAGAGTTCCTCATTCCGTTAACTATAGTAATCACCGCTTTATTCAATTTATTCAAACCCAACCTCCAATCTGCCACTAACGCCTTCCCCTACACACTCACCCTTGTATTCGGACTAGTCCACGGTCTGGGTTATGCCAACGCCATCAGGTTTTTATTGGTGGAGGAGCAGAGCCTGGGCTGGAGCCTTTTTGCCTTCAATTTAGGGCTTGAAATCGGCCAGATTGTCGTAGTTTTAACGGCGTTGATCCTTGGCGAACTGGTGATGCGATATACACCGCTCCAACGGCGGTATTGGGTGGTGATTGTCTCATCCATCGTGATTCTGGTAGCCATGAATATGGTGATCGACAGAGTACCAAACATTTGAATTTTAATACACATGAGATCTCTGATCGTAGCATCGGCATTTATTCTTTTGTCCGGGTCCGCAATGGCGCAGCTGGATAAAAACCCCGGTGCCAATCACGGCAACCGGTTTGAGCAGTTGGATTTTTTGTTGCAGGGCCCCAATGAATACCGGACCGCTTCCGGCGCACCTGGTCCGCACTACTGGCAGCAACGTGCAGATTATGATATTACGGTGGATATCGATGAGGCCAACAATGTGCTAACGGGTACGGAAACCGTTACTTATTACAACAATTCTCCTGATATACTCAGCTATATTTGGCTGCAGTTGGATGAGAACTTTCACAGGAAGACTACCGAGGCTGAGCGCGCAACAACTGGTGGCATTCGCGGTACCATATCGGAACAGACCCTTGCGGATATCGACAATGAAAGACTTGAGGGTCTGGGCGTGAACATCAGTTTGCTGACTGACGGCACCGGGAAGAACCTGAAATATACGATCAATCAGACCATGATGCGGATCGATCTGCCGGTGGCACTGAAGCCCGGACAGAAATTTGTGTTCAAGATAAATTGGAATTACAAGCTCAACCGTAAGGCCCAGGGAGATCGCGGGGGCTATGAATATTTTAAGGACGACGACAATAACCTGTATTCTATTACGCAGTTTTTCCCCAGGATGGCCGTGTATTCAGACTTCCAGGGCTGGCAGCACCTGCAGTTCACTGGTGGCTCAGAGTTTGCGTTGACCTTTGGTAACTATAAGGTGAAGATCACGGTACCTGCAGATCATATTGTGGCTTCTACGGGCGAGTGTAAAAACTATGCGCAGGTGTTGACGCCAACACAGTTGCAGCGTTTGCAGAAAGCGAAAGATGCTAAAGCGCCAGAGTTTATTGTAACGCTTGATGAAGCCAAAGAAGCATCGAAGAAGAAATCAACCGCGAAGAAGACCTGGATCTTTGAAGCGGAGAACGTGCGTGATTTTGCATTCAATACTTCCCGCAGGTTGGTATGGGATGCCATGACAACAGATATTGAAGGTAAGAAAGTGTGGTGCATGAGTTTTTATGGGAAAGAGGCCTTTCCAATCTATTCAAAATTTTCTACGAGGGCCGTTGAACATACCCTGAAAGTGTATTCAAGGATGACGATCCCTTATCCTTATCCCGTAGCGCAGTCTGTTGAAGCCAATATCGGTATGGAGTATCCGATGCTGGCCATGAATTATGGCAGGGCGGATGCCAGTGGTAACTATACGCAGGCGGTTCGGAACGGCGCCATCAGTGTGATCATACATGAAGTAGGACATAACTTTTTCCCGATGATCGTGAACAGTGATGAGCGCCAGTGGTGGTGGATGGACGAAGGATTGAACTCTTTTTGTCAGTACGTGGCGGAGCAGGAGTTTGAGCCGGGCTATCCTTCCCGCCGTGGACCCGCAAAAAACCTGGTGAGCTATATGCAAATGCCGAGGGAAGACCAGGAGCCGATCATGACCAAGGGTGATGCTGTAAAAAGCGTGGGAAACAATGCCTATGCAAAAGCAGCAACAGGATTGAACATGCTCCGCGAAGTAGTGATGGGCAAAGAGCTTTTCGATTTTTCTTTCAAAGAATATGCAAAGCGTTGGGCCTTCAAGCATCCTACACCTGCGGACTTGTTTCGTACCATGGAAGATGCAAGCGGATATGATCTGGATTGGTTTTGGAGAGGATGGTATTTTAAAACTGAACCTGTTGACATCGCATTGGACAGCGTAAAAGTTTTTCAGTCGGACGCCCAACTCAATGGCAAGGATGTTTATCTCTATGAGTTATCGGTTTCCAACAAAGGCGGCATGGTGATGCCGGTGATTGTGGAGTGGACCTTTAAGGACGGTACGAAAGAGAAAGAGACTGTTCCTGCGGCAGTGTGGATGGCCAATGAGCAAAACTTTAAAAAAGCATTCAGGAAGAGCAAGGAAGTGGTTTCGATTGTCCTTGATCCAAACCTGGAAACAACAGATATCAACGTGAACAATGGCAGGTGGCCTTCACAGAGCACGCCTACCAAGTTTCAATTGTTCAAGCAAAATGGTCAATGAAAAGATTAATTGTATTTATCGCTATCGTTATGATCAGTATGGAGACCACCGCGCAAAAGAAGCAGGTAAGTTATTTGGCGCTGGGGGATTCTTATACCATCGGCGAAGGAGTGGCGGCGGAGCAGAACTTTCCCCACCAGCTAGCCGCTTTGATGCATAAGCAGGGTGTTGAGGTAAAGGGGCCGGATATAGTGGCTAAAACAGGTTGGACCACCGATGAACTGATGACGGCAATCAATGGTGCAAAATTATTACCGCGATATGATTACGTTACCCTGCTCATCGGTGTCAATAATCAATACAGGGGCCGCAGCGTGAATGAGTACACCTTGCAGTTTGAGATGTTGCTGATGAAAGCGATTAAATTCGCAGGAGGGGATACTTCGCATGTGATCGTGGTAAGTATTCCTGATTGGGGTGCCACGCCGTTTGCGAAGGAGAAAGGTGTAGACCGGGCCAAGGTGACCGAAGAGATCAACGCATTTAACAAGGAGAATAACCGTATCGCTTATCAATACAAAGTCAAGTATGTGAATATAACGGCGGGCACGAGGGAGGCCATGGTGGATCCCGAATTGCTGACGAATGATAAGCTCCATTATTCCGGCGTTGAATATCAGCGTTGGGCATCGGCCATCCTGAAATTGATGAAGTTGTAAAACCTTTCGATGAGATTGAAGCAATGGGTCAGTGTACTTGGTTTGATCGTTGTATTTGCGGCATCCTGCCAGAAAGAGGACCTGCCCGTTTATGACTATCGGAAGCTGGGCGTTTCTGCGCGCGATATTTTATCTGCCGATGCGTATACATCCCTGGAGCTTGAAGTCAATTATATGCCCGGTTATCTTCCCGATGATGCCGTGATCAATCATGTCAGGAATTACCTCACAGAACTCACTAATAAACCCGTGGGCATCACATATGTGCCAGCACAGTTTTCCAGAATGGTCAATAGTCCGATGGCTCTGCAGGAGGTCGTAAACCTGGAGAAGTCGGTCCGCACCCGCTTCACCCGCAGTCAGACCATGGCCATTCATATCATGATCGTGGATGCGGAGTATTCTACTTCGGACGTGTTGGGTATTTCCTATTGGAACACGTCTATGTGCGTTTTTGGCAAGGCGGTCACGAAGTTTTCCGGCAGGACTGGTTTGATCTCAAAGAATCAACTCATGATCACCTTGATTGAGCACGAGATGGGGCATATCCTTGGCCTTGTGGACCAGGGTTCATCCATGGTAACACCGCATAAGTCCAATAACGGTTCACATTGCAACAACAATTCCTGCCTGATGTACAATGTCATTGAAACCACCGGCAATGCCAATACGCCGATTCCCACACTGGACGCCAATTGCCGGGCAGATCTGCGGGCGAACGGGGGGAAGTGAAGGGAGAAGATAAAGGTGGAAGATTGCAAACTTGCGATTTGCGAACTGCGACCTATTTTTGGTCATGAATCTTTCTCTTTCCGGTAAGAACGCATTGGTTTGCGGCAGTACGCAGGGTATCGGGCTGGCTATTGCAAAGGAGCTTGCCTTGTTGGGAGCATCTTGTACATTAATGGCCAGAAACGAGCAGACGCTTGCGCTTGCGGTTACATCACTCTCTACTCACGCGGGGCAACAGCATGGCTATCTTGTTGCCGATTTTTCTGATCGGGCTGCGGTGGAGCAGGCGATTCGGAAACATATTGCTGATACTACGGTACATATCCTCATTAACAATACGGGTGGTCCGCCCGCAGGGCCTATCACGGATGCATCCCCGGAGATCTTTTTGCTTTATTTTGAACAACACATTGCGGTGAACCAAGTGTTGGCTGTAGCCTGTCTTGATGGGATGAAAGTGGCTGGATATGGAAGAATTATCAATATCATTTCTACATCTGTAAGGATACCCATTGATAACCTGGGAGTATCCAACACCATACGTGGTGCTACAGCGTCCTGGGCCAAAACATGGAGCAATGAAGTGGCGCAGTTTGGAATTACTGTTAACAATGTGTTGCCTGGGTTTACCAAAACAGAACGGTTGAATGCGTTGATCCAGAACATTGCAGCCCGCAAGGGTGTTGAAGCGGAAACTGTGGCAGAACAAATGGCGGCGGAAGTTCCTGCCAGAAGATTTGGGGAGGCCGATGAGATCGCTGCATATGTGGCCTTTCTGGCAACACCTGCAGCGGCGTATATTAACGGTACCAGTGTGCCGGTGGATGGCGGGAGGACAGGAGCCATTTGATAGGCATTGGGGCATTAGGCATTGGGCATTTAACAAAACAAATTGATGGATACTTCTTTAACATACGCAGAGCAATTGGATCGGGAAGATCCGCTGGCATCAATGCTGGATCGGTTCATTGTACCCGTACATAACGGTGAGGCACAAACGTATTTATTGGGAAACTCGCTGGGGCTTCAGCCGAAGGCAACTAAGGCACGCATTCAGCAGGTCCTGGATACCTGGTCTCAATATGGCGTTGAGGGATTTTTCATGGGTGATGATCCGTGGATGAAATACCATGATCATCTCACCGGGCCATTATCGACTATTGTGGGCGCATTGCCACATGAGGTTACGGTGATGAATCAATTGACGGTAAACCTGCACCTGATGCTGGTGAGTTTTTACAGGCCGTCGGGTAGTAAGAAAAAGATCCTGTGTGAGCGGAAAGCGTTTCCAAGTGATCAGTATATGCTGGAGACCTTTGTAAAACACATGGGGATGGATCCTGATGAAGTCATCCTTGAAGTGAGCCCGTGTGATGGGGAGGATACCATTCGTGATGAAGATGTTCTGCTGGCCATCGAGAAACACCAGGATGAACTGGCGCTGGTGTTCTGGGGAGGGTTGAACTACTATACCGGCCAGGTTTTTGATATGGAAGCGATTGCCAGCAAAGCGCGGTCTCTGGACATCCCTGTCGGTTTTGACCTCGCCCATGCCACCGGAAACATCAGGCTTCACTTGCACCAATGGGACGCAGATTTTGCCTGCTGGTGCAGTTATAAATATTTGAATTCTGGTCCGGGCGCTGTTGGCGGGGTGTTCATTCACGAGCGTCATCACCATGATACAACACTCCATCGGCTTGCGGGCTGGTGGGGGTACGATAAGGAAACGCGCTTTCTGATGGAGAAGGGGTTTAAGCCTGTGCAATCTGCAGAAGGCTGGCAGCTTTCCACACCGTCTATGTTGCTTTATGCCTGTCATTTAGCGGCCCTGGAAGAAGTGCAGTTGGCTGGATGGGACAATATCCTTGGAAAGCAGCAGCAGATGAAAAACTATTTGTGGAATTTGCTGGAGGAACTGCAACAGAGTGCGCCTTCCGGCCATTTGCGCATACTCACGCCCAGGGATTGGCGGGGCTGCCAGGTTTCTATATTCCTTGCGAAGGATGGTCGCAAGATCTACGACGCGTTGATGGATCAGGGGATCATTATCGACTGGCGGGAACCCAATGTGATCCGGCTTGCGCCTGTGCCATTATATAATACCTTCGCCGACATCTGGCGGTTTTACAACGCCTTTAAATCATTGTTATGACGCGTAGTTTTCTGGCAGAACAGATCAGGGCAAAAGGTTCCTATCTCTGTGTGGGTTTGGATACGGATCTCGATAAAATTCCCGAATTCATACAACAGGATCCCGATGCCATTTTTTTGTTCAACAAGCATATCATTGATGCAACATTGGATCATTGTGTAAGTTATAAGATCAATACGGCATTTTATGAGGCGATGGGCGCCAGAGGTTGGGAGATCATGGAGCGTACTTTTCAGTATATCCCTTCAACGCATTTTAAGATTGCCGATGCAAAACGGGGAGATATCGGCAACACATCGTCTCAATATGCAAGAGCATTTTTCGAAACGATGAAGGCAGATGCCATCACCGTTGCGCCGTATATGGGTGAGGATAGTGTGAAGCCATTTTTGGAATACAAAGATAAATGGACGATCGTATTGGGCCTGACGTCCAACAAAGGCGCGAAGGATTTTGAGTTGCAGGAAGCCGGCGGGGAGAAGTTATACGAGAAGGTACTGAGAACGGTTTCAGGCTGGGGTAATCCGGACAATCTGATGTTTGTGGTGGGTGCCACACAAGCCGATGAATTCATCAATATCCGGAAGATCTGCCCGGAACATTTTTTCCTGGTACCCGGCGTGGGCGCACAGGGTGGCAGTCTGCGGGAAATCTCTCAAAAAGCGATGATACCAGATGGTGGTATTTTGGTTAACGCCAGCAGGGCGATCATTTATGCGTCCGAGAAAGAAGATTTTGCGGCAGAAGCAAAAGTAATTGCAGAGCAATACCAGTTGGAGATGCGGGGATATTTAGAGGGCAGAGGGTAGGAGTAGGTTGCAGGTTGCAGGTTCCAGAACACTACGCCCTACCTGTGAACTTTGCGACCTTTGCGAACTGCGAACTGCGACCTGCGACCTGCGAACTGCGACCTAAAAAACATGCTGGACGAAAAAAGAACTATCAAATTCCCTGCCCTCATTCTGGTCTCACTGATGGCGGTGAAGATTGCGGCGCAGTGTTTTCTTATTCATCCTTCGTTTGACCTGCAGCGTGATGAATATCTTCATCTAGACCTTGCCAATCATCCGGCATGGGGGTATATGTCGGTTCCACCTGTGACTTCATGGATAGCGATGGTTATCAAATTACTTGGTAACGATGTTTTCTGGGTGAAATTCTTTCCAGCGCTGTTTGGGGACTTTACGATGTTCTTTTGTTGGAAGATTGTGGAGGAACTGGGTGGCAGATTATTTGCAAAGGTGATTGTGGCGCTGGCGGTATTGTTTTCTGTGCTGTTGCGCATCAATACCCTGTTTCAACCGAATTCTTTTGAGATCATGGCCTGGACGGCTGCTTTTTATTTTTTAGTCCGATATCTGCACCGGGGTACCATCGTTAATCTCTATGTGCTGGCCTTTGTCTTTGCCATTGCTTTTCTGAATAAATACAATGTGATTTTCCCGATGGCTGGTATCGGACTTGCATGGCTGCTGCTGCCGCAACGCCGCCTCTTGTGGACGCCGCACTTCGTGGGGGCCGTTGTTTTGTTTTTGCTGCTCATCGCCCCCAATATTTACTGGCAGTACACCCATGGTATTCCATTTGTAAAACACATGCGTGAGTTGGCAGACAGTCAGCTCGTGAACATGGAGCGAAGCAATTTCATCAAGGAGCAGGTTTTGTTTTTTATGCACCCCTTGTTTTTGTCGGTCCTCGGCATCATCGGATTTTTCCGGTTCAAGTCATTTTCACCCTACCGGGTGTTCCCGCTGGGTATGCTTATCACCCTCGGGATATATGTTTGGTTTCACGCTAAGGGATATTATGCGGCGGGGCTTTATCCGGCTCTGTTTGCTTTTGGTGCGGCATACCTGGACCACTGTACGTATACGCGTAACCGAATCTGGCGACCGGTAACATTGGGATTGGTGGTGGTTTTATTCATACCGTTTTTGCTCGTGGCTTTTCCTTATGCTTCGGCAGAAATCATGGCGGCCTCGCCAGAGAAATACCGGAAGCTGGGGCTGCTCAGGTGGGAGGATGGGAAAGAACATGCCCTGCAACAGGATTTTGCAGATATGTTAGGATGGCGGGAGATGGCGTATCTTACAGATTCGGCTGTGAATCTGTTGAATGAAAAAGATCATACATTGATCATCGCGGACAACTATGGAGAGGCTGGCGCTGTTAATTACCATGGAACCACGGGACTTCGGGCGGTGAGTTTTAATGCCGATTATCTTTACTGGTTTCCGATAGGCAAACCGGTGAAACATATCGTCAGGATCATATCGGAATCCAACTTCCTGAAAGACCCTGGGTTGAGCGATGAGCGGAGTTTTTGTGATACGATGATCCTGGTGGGGGAAGTGACCAATACTTACGCAAGGGAGAAATGCACCAAAGTGTTTGTGATGAAAAACCTGAAGGGCGATGTGTGGCCGGTGATTGAGAAAGAGATAGATGAGAAGATAAGGGACTAGTTTGGCAATTGGCAATTGACAATTAGCAATTAACTTTCGATGTATATGAGATACCTATTCATTATTGCACTTTTGTTTCCTGCTTTAGCTTTTGCGCAGAAGACGCAGAAGCCGGTGATCCATGGTAAAAACTGGATGGCCATCACGGGTAAGCCACTTGCCGCTACGGCTGGTGCTACTATTTTTACACAAGGTGGCAATGCTGTTGATGCATCCTGTGCCATGCTTGCGGCAACCTGTACCATGTGGGATGTGTTGAGCTGGGGCGGTGAGACGCAAGCGCTGATCTACAATCCCAAGACCAAGAAAGTCATTGCCATCAATGCGCTCGGTGTGGCGCCAACAGGTGCAACGGCGGAATTTTTTAAATCGAAAGGATACAAATACATTCCACAGTACGGACCGCTTGCGGCCGTCACACCGGGCACACCGGGCGGGCTTTGCCATATGCTGGCAGAGTATGGCACCATGAGTCTGGAGCAGGTTTTGAAACCTGCGATGGAATTGGCTGCCGGCTATCCAATAGAAGCGGAAACGGCCAACAGCATTGAGCGTCAGAAGGGATTGATCAAACAGTGGTCTTATTCAAAAGCAGTGTTCCTGCCACATGCCGGAGAGAAACGTGAAGCGCCTGAAGCAGGGGAGATCTTTGTGCAACAGGATTTATACAACACCCTCGCCAAAATGGTAGAGGCTGAGAAAGCGGCGCTGAAAAAAGGAAAGAATAGGAAAGAAGCGATCTATGCAGCCATGGATCGTTTTTATAAAGGAGATATTGCTAAGGAATTTGTACGGGGAAGTAAGGAGCAAGGTGGACTGATCACAGAGCAGGACCTTGCCAATTGGAAGGTGCTTGAAGAAGAACCGTTGCAAACGAATTATCGCGGCATTGATGTGTACAAACTGCAACAGTGGACACAAGGTCCCATGATGCTGCAGGGCCTCAATATGTTGGAAACCTTTGACCTAAAAGCGATGGGTTACAACTCCAGCCGATACATCCATACCATGTACCAGGTGTTGAACATGACCTTTGCGGATCGGGATTTTTATTATGGCGATCCCTATTTCCCACCGGAAGAACCCATGAAAGGCTTACTGTCTAAAGAGTATGCACGTGAGCGTGTAAAACAGATGAACCTGGAACGGAATGATCCCAATACGAAGCCTGGTGATCCTTATCCATTTGAAGGAAAAACAAATCCATTCATTGATCAACTGAAAACATTTGGCACTGCATCAACAGAGCCGATCACTCAAGAGTACAAAGAAAAACTTTTTCTTGGTACCACATCTGTTGAAGCTGCGGACAAAGAAGGATGGGTGGTGTCTATTGTTCCCAGCGGCGGATGGATACCTGCATGTATCGCAGGAAAAACCGGGGTGGGCATGAGCCAGCGGATGCAAAGTTTTGTTTTGGATCCCGCACTCAATCCATTCAATGTGGTGGAGCCCGGCAAACGTCCACGTGTAACGCTTACACCCGGACTGGCGATGAAAGATGGTAAGCCCTATATTTCATTTGGTGTGCAAGGTGGAGATACGCAAGACCAGAACCTCATTCAGTTTTTTGTGAATATGGTTGACTTTGGGATGACGGTGCAGGAAGCCTGCGAAGCCGCAAATATCAATACCAACCAATTGTATTTATCCCTCGGCGGTGATGACCGGAAACCCAAGCCGGGCAGCATCGTCTTGCAAACAGATACTCCGCCATGGGTGCAAAAAGAACTGATCAAGATGGGCTATCGGTTGAGCTTTGAGGACCGCACCTCGGGCCCCATCAATGCCATCTTCTTTGATTGGAAACACGGCAGCTTTTGGGGCGGCAGTAGTAACCATGGAGAGGATTATGGTATCGGATGGTAAGTTTTAGGGTGAGGGTTTAGGGTGAGGGTTTAGGCTAGGCCTTAGCCCTTCTAAACCCTCCCCCTAAACCCTCCCCCTATAATCTCACCCTAAACTCCGCCGCATTCCCTCAGAATACCAGGCATGATCATTCTCATTAGGACGGAAATCAAGGTCCGTTTGCAATAGTTCTTCCTGGTGTGCAATTTCTTCTCTTACAGAAGCGATGTAGTCAGACAGGTTATGTCGCTGTGTGGAAAGTTTTACCAAGGCGGCCTCATCGTACTTAAAAAAGTTTTGTCCGGCCCTTGTAGCAGTGTATGCGCGCATACCCAACATGTGTAACACATCCATCCCCATACGTATGGAGGTATCGATATGCTCCCTGGAGCGATTCTTAAGCAGGCATGGCTTTGATGTTGAGGCTGCCTATATTGGAAAAACTGCGCTTGACATGGTTAGCCAAAAAGCATATGACCTGGTATTTTGCGATTTCCGCCTGAAGGATATGGAGGAGAGGGATTTTATCGAAAAATCCCGTCTCATCGTTCTTTTGTTTTTACCGGTGTGGAATATTCTGGCGCTTTGATCACTGGTGGCGGTTGCTTACTCAATTGCTGGAGCAGTTCTTTAACCGCCCGCTCCAGTTGCGGATCCCTTCCTGCTTGTAAGGACTTTGCATCCTGCCTTACTTCAATATCCGGAGGAACGCCTTCATTTTCGGCTACCCATTTCCGGTTGATAGGATCAAACACAGAATTGTCCGGCGCCGTAACCCTTCCACCATCGATCATCGGGTAGTGTGTAGAAGACTTCACTAATCCACCCCAGGTGCGCGCTCCAATCAACAGTCCTGCTTTTTGCTGACGGAACACCCAGGGGAAGAAATCCCCGCCGGAGCCGGCGAGTTCATTGATGAGCAGCACTTTTGGACCAAGGATGCCAGCGGGTAAACGCATCGGCGTACCATTTGGAACCTCGTTGGTTAACGCCGCACGCAGGGAACGCGTCATGAGATCCACCATATAATCGTCCAACAATCCTCCTCCATTAAATCTTTCGTCAATCACTGCGCCCAGTTTATCCTGTTGTGCAAAATAGTATCTGTTGAAGCTGACAAATCCACCGCCACCGGTATTGGGAACCCAGATGTAAGCGAGCTTTCCACCAGAAAGACTGTCCACCATTCTTCGGTTGTCTTCCACCCATGCGCGCTGACGAAGTGCATTTTCATTTCTTATCGGCTTCACAATTTCTATCCAGCTCCCTTCAAAAACCGGTTTGCTGTTGATGTGCAGCGAGGTTTGGATATCAGCCGTTCCATCGAGATATTGGTATGGGTCATCTGCGGATGTAAGTTCCCTGCCATTGATGCCCACGATATAGTCACCAACTTTAGCTTTGATACCTGGCCGGTCCAACGGACTGCTCAGGCCCGGGTTCCAGCTTTCGGTATTGTAGATCCTTGCAATCTTCCATCGGCCCTGTTCCATCACAAGATCTGCGCCCAGCATGCCTGCAGTTGAATTGTCTGTTTCCGGAATATCGCCTCCTGAAACAAAGCTGTGGCCCACACTCAATTCACCATTCACCTGGTCAAGGATATAATTGAGGTCTGCACGATGCTTCACGAAAGGAACCAACGGTGCATATCGTTCATACACCTCGTTCCAATTCCTTCCATGGATATTGGGTGCATAGAAATAATCGCGTTCATAACGCCAGGTTTCTTCGAAGATCTGTTTCCATTCTTCATTACGATCCAGTTGCATGCGCAGATCTGTTTTCAATACTTTAGCGTCACTACCATTGGGACCTCCCGTATTGATCACACGCCAGCTGCCCATGCCATTGGCTAACATCTTTTTACCATCCTGTGAAATACTGATGGCGCCGAGGCCGGTGGCAAACTCTTTCGCTTCTTTAGATTCCAGGGTGAACTTATGTAACACCGATGGCTTGTTCGGAACAAACTCCAACACAAATGCTGTTCCGGATGGCCCTGCCAAAATTGCACCATAGTTTCGCTTGGGAATCGGCAAGGGAATGGTCCTTCTGTCGATGTTTTCAAAATCGATGGTTACCACGGTCTCTTCCTTCGGTTTATCTGTTGCGGGTTTTGTTTCTTCTTTGGGTTTGGTCTTGTCTTCGGGTTTGGGATCTGGTTTGGCTTCCGGTTTGACATCGGCCTTCACTTCCTCTTCATCGCTGGTTGGTTTGAAAGGGGAGAGGTCAGCTTTGCGAAGATTGATCACATAGGCTTCGTATTCAGGCCGCGCATTTTGCGAACTGGTGTTGGCCCAGCCGCTGCCCAGCGCTAGTTCCGTGCTGGCGAGAAAATATAAATGTTTGCTGTCCCGGTCCCATGCTGGAGAGAAGGCATCGGCAAATGAATTGGTAAGGTCATGAACCGTTTTTGTTTTGACGTTCCAAGCTTTAATGCCACGGAACATATTGCTGCCGGTTTTAGTGTAGGCCAGCCACTGCCCGTCGGGACTCCATGTGAGGCCCATATCACCTCGTTCAATATTTACTCCACCTACATCTGCTGTGGTGATGTTTCCTGAACTGAGTTCTACTATTCGTATGCGAACATCATCATCGGCAAAGGCAATGTATTTACCGTCTGGGCTCCATACGGGTTCCCAGGCCATTTTGGATTCGCCGATATTGATACTCCTCGGTTTACCCATTCCATCCTGCGTGGCTATCAAAAGCGCATAGCCTTTACCGTTAATATCGGAAAACCATGCGATCTCGTTTCCTTTGGGGCTCCATAATGGTGCACGGTCCGCTGCGCCGGAGCTTTTGGTAATATTCCGGACGTCGCCGTTTTCAACGGGCACCGTAAAGATTTCTCCACGGGCTTCCATTACTGCGCGTTTGCCGGAAGGAGAGAGACTTGCGTTCACCACGCGTCTGCTCACATTCTCCCATTTGGTTTCTGCCCAGGGGAAATCGCCCACCACCTGGATCGCGATGTCTTTGCTGTTCTTACCGCTCAGGTCCATCTGGTGCAGTTGGCCCTCGTGTTCATATACCAGTGTGTTGCCTTGTCCGCTCAGCCATTTTACATCGGCTGCTTTGAATTTGGTCAGTTGGTTAAAGCTTCCATTGGATGGTGTGAAGCTCCATACATTGGAGACGCCGCCCAACCGATCACTGAGAAAATAAATTTTATCGCCCATCCACAGGGGTTGGATATCGATGCTGCGCTGCTCATTGGGGATCAGCGTCTCGGAATAATCTGCAAGATTCAGGATGATCAAGGGCGTATTCTGACCACCGCGGTATGCGCGCCACTCCACATCCCATCGATCCATTTTATCGATCACAATATTTTTACCATCGGGTGCGTAGCTGCCGTCAAATCCCCACTGTTTGGTGAGCAGGGTGGAGTTGCCGCCGGTAGCGGGAACGGTCCACAGACGCATATAAGTTGACGGTGCCGTTTCGCGCTCACTGGAAAACAACACCTGCTTTCCGTCATTGCTCCATCCCCTGCTCAACGTTGCGGCAGGATGGAAGGTGAGTCGCTTCGGTTCACCCCCTTTTGCCGAAACGATGTAGACAGCCATGTTTCCGCTTCGATTGCTGGTGAAGGCGATCCATTTTCCATCGGGGGAAAAATGCGGGTCCGACTCCACCGCGGGTGTACTGGTGAGTCGCAGCACATTTTGCCCGTTCAGGTCGGCCACCCAGAGGTCCGATCCATAGGTGAAGGCCACCTGGGAGGCGCTTATGGTGGGCTGCCTTAGTAATTTTGTGCTTTGTGCCTGTAGTGTCAGGGAGAAGGTGGAAGTTGGAAGTACGAAGAGGATGAAGATGCGAATGCATCGGTTAAAAAGTCTCATACGTCAGTTTGGAAGTTGAGTGAACAAGTTATTGAATATCGCGATATATGGCAGTTTAAATGGGTTGAAAGCTGAAAAATACGGGGTAAGCAGAGGTATGACTTAATGTTAAAGCTTTTGGTTACAGAAGGGGTAGGCTTGCAGATTCAAGTGGCAGATGATATATTTAGGTAAGACTTATGCATATGAGATGGAAAAACACCTTTAAGGTTCTTGCGATTATCAATGGCCTGATCTTATTCTCGATCTTTTTGCTTGTCAGGGGCAACTATTTAGATATTGGTTTTTTAGGTTCCGATGTGTCTACCCAAAAGGTTGCGGCAAACAGTATTGGGTTGCCTCCCGAAATCCAAATTGATACTGTGCCTAAAAAGGATAGCGTTAAAATAGATTCTCTTTCTAAATATGATATCCGACTTGCAAGTTCCAAATCAATTGTATTAATTGATCTTCCCAAAAAAACCGAAAAGAAAAAACAAGACACTGTGAGCAAAAAACAAAAATCCAAACAATGAGTTGGATTCAGCTTATGCTCCTGACAGGCCTCAGTCTGGTTTTTCTTGGATTGTTATTCATCCCGCTCGAAAAGACATTTCCGGCAAAAAACGGACAATCGGTATTTAGGCCGCAGTGGTTTGTGGATATATGTTATTTCGCCGGTCAGTATTTATTATGGAGTGGTTTGGTGCTGAAAGCGCTGGAGTGGCTGGAGAATGTGGTGAGCCCATTCCTTTCGGCAGACTATCGGGAAGCCATTTCGTCTCAGCCGATCTGGCTTCAGGCCATTGAAGTTTTGTTGCTCAGTGATATACTTGTTTACTGGGGGCACAGGCTTCAACATAAATGGGATTTTTTGTGGCGGTTTCACAAGGTGCATCATTCTGCCGAACATCTGGACTGGCTGGCGGCTCATCGCGAGCATCCTTTGGATTCCATCTACACGGTAGGGCTGATCAATCTTCCTGCTATTTTGATGGGCTTTGATTTGAATGCATTGGTATTGATCGTTGCGTTCAGGGGATTATGGGCCATTTACATTCATTCGAATGTTCGCATACCGCTTGGCCCATTAAAATTGTTGATAGGGTCACCTGAATTGCATCATTGGCATCATGACAAAGAGCGCGACAGAGGAAACTATGCAAATATTTCTCCATTGATGGACGTCATTTTCGGGACCTATGTCTGTCCGCCTAAGGAACCGGATGCATTCGGTATTAAGGAAGACTTTCCGAAATCATATATCGGGCAACTGGTTTACCCGATGATTCCTGGAAGCGTCAGACGATGGCTGCATGCAAGGACATTTAAGGTTTGGATATTTTTGATTCTTCTGGGGATAGCGATCGGAAATTTGGGCGATCGCTTTTCTATGAAGCTCGTTTTATTTCTCTTATGACTATATTCAATGAAACGTTAAACCGTTTCCGGTCTGTTGCATAGATCAGCATTTATTTGTCAATTCGCTGGATCACTCAGTAACTGTAGTATGTATGAAAACACACTGGAAACTTTGTTTTATCGCCCTGTTTATTTTTTTTCACAAAGACCTTCTTGCCGATTATCCGTACCTGAAATTATCTCAGGTGATTAATGTGTCAGACTACTGTGCAATGGGTACCATTGTTAGGCTTGATCAAAACTATTTCTACCTTAAAGTGGAAAGATATGTTTTCACTTCACTGCCTTATGATACGCTGAAGATCCGACGATTTCAGGACTGGTCCTGCGGTCGGCGGATAAGTCCATATGCCGTAGGTCAGAGGGAATTGGTGTTTTTCGTGAAATCCAATGAGAAGATTCCTGAGTTTGATTTTCTGCTTTATGGAGGTGGAGGGGAATCAGAACTGCAAATAAGAAACGATTCAGCTTACTACCAGAGATGGTTTAGTCTTACGGAGAGATATTCATTGCCTGCACTGCTTGATGTTTTATGTGATGCGCTGGACTTCAAGGTACAACATCAAGGTAAGCCGCCTTCCCAGATTCAGGAATTGCTCCGGAGTTTTCATTCAAAGTCCGCTTTGCACCAGCAATTGATTACCGACGAGAAGTTTAATTGGACGGGTGAGCCTGATCTTCGGGAGGGGGCTATAAGTTGTTCACTCGAACTGCAGGTTTTGTTTCGGAATACCCCTAATCGTATCTACATCAAAGGAGACGATATCCTTTTTCTGAGTATGATTGAAGGCGAGGTGGAGGAGAAGGAAAAATATTATTTGGTCACACCCTACGGTAAAGATGATTTTGAATATCTCAACATATATCGAAAGGAATCAGAGGGGCTAGTGCCAAATGACTTTAGGAAACTATTTGCCATACTGGATCTTCCTGAACCCGACCTTATAATGGACAATGGCGGCACGGACTCACTCGTACATTATCCTCCAAGATACCTGACCGCGGAACACATTTGGCGTAATGCCCTCAGTGATGGTGCCTATCCCTACAAGATATTGGCATACACCATTACTGTGAAGTCAGGTAGTTCTGTATTCACGCGCAGATTGGCGTCCACCTCTTTTACTCCAGAGGTAATCAATCGGATGGAGAGGCTTCTTGATGGCGACCTTATTATCGTAACCGATGTGCAGGTTTTATATCCCGATGAGACCGTACATCACCTCAAAGAACGGCGTTTTCTTTACTGCCCATATCCTCCTGACAATTAACTGACTCTCAAGTTGTTCTTGCGAAAGATTTTTTTCATCAGATCTGATTTGCATACGATCAAGGTCCTTTTTACAATGAAATTTTAACAATTGCGTTAAACCTTTTTACAATGCTAGCGTCCAATTGGGACATAAAACCGATCCATGAAACCATTATTCGTGTCTCTGATCCTTGTATTGTTGGCCAGTTGTTCAAAGAATGACACGCCCACTCCAACCCCTGAAACCATGTACTTCCCCCCAGTAAGCGGAAGCGCCTGGGAAACGAAAACCCCTGCCAGCCTGGGCTGGAACGAAGCCAATATCCCGGCTCTGAAAGAGTTCATGATCCGGAACAATTCCAAATCATTGCTCATCTTGGTCAATGGCCGGATCGTGATGGAGGAGTATTTCAATGGACATACACCCACCACAACCTGGCAGTGGAACAGTGCTGGTAAAACCCTCGCGGCCAGTGTCACAGGCATAGCCCAGCAAGAAGGTTTGCTGTCTATCAATGATCGGGTAAATAAACACCTGGGAATTGGCTGGACTTCGGCACCACTCGCCAAGGAAAATCTGATCACGGTACGTCACCTGATGACGATGACCACTGGTTTGAATGATGCATCTGAACTCGTCATCAAACCCAACCTGACCTATGTCGCAGATGCGGGTACGCGTTGGAGTTACCATAACGTTTTCCAGAAGCTGATGGATGTAACGGCAGCGGCCAGCGGACAGGAGTTTGAAACTTATTTCAACGCCAGACTGAAGAATAAGATCGGTATGGAAGGCTTTTGGAACTTCCGCACCATCTTCTACATCTACCATAGCAATACCCGCAGCATGGCGCGTTTTGGCCTGCTTGCTTTAAACAAGGGTAAATGGAATACCGAACAGGTGATAAATGAAGCGTTCTTTAACGAAGCTGTCAATACTTCGCAAGATATCAACCCATCCTATGGTTACCTCTGGTGGCTGAACGGAAAGGCCAAGTACATAGTGCCCGGAGGACAGACTGTTTATCCAGGTACGCTGGTGCCCAATGCACCTGCAGATATGTATGCAGCTATGGGCGCATCAGACCAGCGAATCTATGTGGTGCCAAGTAAAAATATGGTGGTGATCCGGATGGGCGAGGCTTCTAATCCAGATAATCCCAATTTTGCCGTGTCAGGATTCGACAATGAATTCTGGGGTAAGTTGAACACCGTGATCAAATAGGTTAATTAATCGGTATACCGATGGCCTGCCTGAATCCAAGCCATGATCTGATTTCGCTCCGATTCCGGAATCAAGCCAGCTTGTGGCATAGGTGAGGGGTCACCGTCAACAGCTCTTGCTTTGATGCGGTCCCAGTATTGCAGAATATCGCAATCCCTGCTCCAGTCTAAGCCTGCCTGAGGATTAACACCGCTATGGCATTGTAAACATTGGTTGGCAAGTATGCGCTTCACTTGAAGAAATGCTGGTCCGGCCCTGAGTGTAGATATGTCCACACCTCCACAAGTGGTTACTGGTTCAGCATCTTTTTTATCGCAACTGCATAGAAACAATAATACAATAAACAAGCAATTGTATTTACTCACTTTGCCGGGGTTTCGTCTGTTAACGATCTCATGAATGCCACAATTGCTTTCTTATCCGTCTTGGATAGTATGAGTGAATCAAAAGGCAGGGTTTGGAAAGGAAGTTCGATGCCCAGTCCCACACCGCCACCCCTGTGATAAAACTCAACAACATCATCCAATGAGGTATACACGCCATTGTGCATATATGGTCCTGTCTTCTCAATATTCCGTACGGTAGGTGTTTTGAAGGCAAATGCCAGTTCTGAAATGGGGTTGATGCGGTATCTTCCTGAGTCTGGATCGATGATTGCTTTTGTCCACACAGCTTGTTGGGGAACGCCAATGATCTCTGATTCCGACTTGGTATACCAAGGCGGTATGTTGCCATTAAAAAGTGGAATGAAATGACAGGTGGCACATTTTGCTTTTCCAGCGAATAAAGTAAACCCGTGTTTCTCTTCCGCAGTAAGTGCCTCCTTATTACCTTGCATGTATTGGTCCCACCTGGAACGGAAAGGCATGAGCGAACGCACATATGCGCCGATGGCATTACGTACTTCGTATCCGCTTAGTTTATCTGATTTTGGAAAGGCTTTGCTAAAAGCCTCACCATATGCAGAATCTTTTGTCAGCTTTTTTGAAATGGCTGTATCACTGAAATTGAATTCATCTTTGTTGAAGAAAACCTGATGGGCCTGATCCTCAAGCGTTGTGGAGCGAAGATCATAGAATTGGTGGCTCTGCATGGCCGCATAGAACAAGCCAGGTGTGTTGCGTTGCAAACTTCCGCCATGTATGAAATCTTCCGCCTTTACTTTGCCATCGGTAAAGAAAAGTTCGGGACGATGGCAGCTTCCGCAGCTAAGTGTTGTAGACGCCGAGAGTCTTTGATCATAAAAAAGGCGCTTACCCAATGCTACTTTCTCCGTGTTACTTATTCCCTCAGCATAAGTGGTGTAATAGTCGGGGTTGAATCCTCTTCCTTTCATCAGGTCATCCAATGTACCTCGGAAAGGCTTGGTCACCAGACTATCCGCTTTGACATCAGTGATACTGCTGGCGAGGCTTTGGCTCAATGGCATCAGGTGGTCTGCGATCAATGCCAGACGATCCATTGTGTCAAAGTCTTTTTCTTGCTGAAGCCGGGCAATCGTAGTGTCTATCTGTTTCTCCCAAGTAGCAGAAGCCTGCTCACCATAGAATGCTTTTTGAAATTGGCGGATGCCATTGAGTGCCGCAATGGTTTCCGGGATTGACTGAAAACTGATGGGCGAATCAAAACCGGTAATGCCTTGTGTTACGATCCTGATCAACTCATGCTGCACGATCTCCTTGGCATGTTGCGGCAAGATGGTGGTGGCCGGTAGGTTAGCCAGTATAAATTTCAGGTCTGCCTGAAGCAACCTGATCTCTTTCTGCAAGTCCGCAGGGTTACTGTCTGCCGGCTCTGTGAAAAGGTATTGTTCCATCACCTGCAATCCATGCGGCGGCCAAACCTGGCCATCTTCAGTTTTTACATCAGGAAGTGCTGGTCCGTTGATCCTCTTGGTGAGTCCCTGAAAATAATACTCAATGAAGAGTTCAGTTTCTTTGTAAGTCATCCTGCAACGGGAAAACATTGCCCTCAGGGAATCTGTCTTAACAGATTTTGTGGATGCTTCATGAAGGGTATCCAGTTCATGGATCAGTTCAGTAATCTTTTGCTGAAAGTGTACTTGGGAAACCATCGGTCCATAGTCATTTTTACTGGAACCACAGGCTACACATATGAGCAGTGATACAACAATTATGCTTTTAAATAGGTAAACTCGAAACATAGACTTGTTATATAAAAACAACCCCCGGCTACATCAACCGGGGGTAAAGAATGGTTAAGGAGTCATTAGCGAGGTACGCCTTTGAGGATCAGGGTTTGTCCACCTGATTTATAGGCCTGTACTGAGGTTGCTTTACTGGGGTTCAAATATTTATCGCCCTCAACCCAGGTATGCGCATGGATGTTGATGATAAACACATCAGGCTCACCAATGATATCAGAGATATCGATCATAGCGCCATGCTCCCAGGTTGCGAAACGTTGGTCGTTTGCAGGATTGAATTTCGTACCACCGAGGGTTTTGTTTTTCAGATCCAGCATCCTTTTCTTTGTGCCCGTAGCAATATTGTACTGCCAGATGAGTGAGTTGTGTGAAGCACCTGGAAAGAAAGAATCGCCATCTTCCTGAATGTAAACGTAGTTGTTGGTCACGCAGACATTATCCGGATTGACAACTTCTTGTCCGGGATTCAAATCTCCGTCTTCGATGATGTCCAATTTACCTTTCAAAGGTGATGTTGCATCCATTTTCAAACGGTACACCCGGCCCCAGTATGTTTTCTCAGGTTGTCCACTCACACCGGTAGCTACAAAATATACTTCCCTTCCATTGGCTCCGCCACCTTTGCGATAGTCCAGGTCTTCAACCCTTGCAAACTGGATAGACTTTAGAGAACTGTTCAGGCCTTCGATCTCAGCACCTGTGAGGTTTTTCGCATTCGGCACTTCCACAAACTCAACATCATAAGTATTGCCCTTGGTCATATTGGTTTCGATCTGGTTGAGATTGGTTCTTCTCAGCACGTACAACTTACCGTTATCCAGATCGCCAAGTACATCAGACACATACAGGTATACCTGACCGTTACCAGCATCTTCTCCCAGGATGATCACTGTTTTACCTGTGTATGCATCTTTAGGAAGCGGAACCGCGTTTTCACCGCTGAACTTACCCAATGCTGGCTTTACACGTGTTGCATTGGATGGCTCTGCTGCAGCGATGGGGTCAATGGCATGCGTCATCGCATTCACATTACTCTCGCCGGTGGAAAGAAATACAGGTTTTGGAAAGCCATGTTCTTCAGGTGTAGCAAGTGTTCCAGAACAAAGCCTGAACAGTCCGCCATCTGTATTGACGATGTATTCACCCTTTACCGGGTTCAGTTTTTTATCGAGGTAAACCCTGGAAATGGCATATGTATTTTCGTGATTGGTCACCATAACATAACCCGTTCCGTCAGGATTTCTCAGGAATCCCTGACCATCCGGCGCACCACCAAACACAAAGTTCGGGTAGCCAGGGATGGTGTCGCTGGTGCTGATCAGTGTATACGCAGAAACACCTGCAAATGCAGGATCTAGTGTAACAAACGACTCCGCGTTGGAGCGATTCTTGAATTCCGGCTTGTCTACTTTTACGTCCTCGTTATTGTTTTTTTCACAGGCCATCGCAAGCATCGACAGCACTGCGAGAGATAAGGTCAGTTTTCTCATAATGTCTGATTTGAAATGCAAACCTCTCACCGGAATGTTACTGTAAAGTGAACTATGTGTGACTAGCCTGTTAACAGATTGCTAACGGAATATGAACACTGTTTTACTTTGCGGGGAAAAGAGCTTACCTTGCTCAAACAGGGTTTATCATGAATTTTCGCGTTGTTAAATATTTATTGGTTTTGGTTACGCCGCTGCTGGTGGCGATATCATTGTCCGGGCATCTTTGGACCACCTTTCTTGCACCGGCTGTACTTTTTGGGCTTTTGCCCTTGATGGAGCTGTTTACGCAGGGATCAACGGAGAACCTTTCGGTAGTTGAAGAAGAGATGGTAAAGAAGGATGCGAGGTACGACCTTATTCTCTACGCGTTGGTTCCGGTTCAATATTCACTCCTGGCCTTCTTTTTATTCAGGGTTGGAGACGGTAGTTTGTCCATGCTGGAAACCATCGGCATAGTATTGTCTATGGGCATGGCTTGTGGCATTCTGGGGATCAATGCAGCGCATGAGTTGGGGCATCGCTCTACCGGTTATGAACAAACGATGAGCAAGATGTTGTTGCTGACATCGCTCTACATGCATTTCTTTATTGAACACAACCGCGGCCATCATCGGCATGTGTCTACAGATGAAGATCCTGCATCTGCCCGTAAAGGCGAGTGGGTGTATGCGTTTTACTTCCGTACCATCATTGGCAGCTGGTTGTCTGCCTGGAAATTGGAAAAAGAAAGACTTGGCAAAAAAGGCTATTCCTTTTGGAGTATGCATAATGAGATGTTACGCTTCCAGTTGATCCAGATCGCATTACT
>JBKCVJ010000141.1:0-7817 GCA_046317915.1 Sphingobacteriales bacterium | reverse complement strand
GATGGCAAGGTGGTATTAGAGACACCTGACCTTCGGCTGGTATTGCAGGAAGCACCTGCGCCCACTCGGTTGTTTGACCAGAATGGCTATGTGTATGCATATGATCCGGAACGGGGCATGTTTATCTTCGATTATTATGGTGCCATGAAAAACAAACTAACCCTCTTGCATTGGGACGATGTGCAGGTCATTGGCGCGGATATCATTGGACGAAAAGATGGAAAGGTGTTGCAGTATGTTCCGGGATCACTTGACATCAAGGAAACGGTAATTCCTGCAAGGTTTCAGCAGTATAAAGATATCTTCATCACGCCCCAGGGTATCTATGTATTGGAAGAGACGGGTGTGAAATTATATTCCTTCAGCGGCTTCTAGACCTTGAAGCCACCCAAATCCATAACTTTGCGGCATGAATTTCTGGGAGCAAATTTATCTCGATAATAGCGTCCGCCAATACATTGTTGTGTCTTCCATTATACTGGTGGCCTATGTGCTTAAGAAGTTTATCGGACGGTATGTATCCTGGTTGTTTTTCTTTTTGATGCAGCGAATGGGCCGTGTGATTGAGCGCAAGGCGTTTATTGACATGATCATTGAACCGGTTGAGAAATTCCTTTTTGTATTCATCAGTTATTTTGCGCTGCGGAGTCTTACATTTCCAAAACTTTTAATCTTTAAACTCTGGAAATTGACTTCACCGGATATAACAGAGGCCATCGGTGAAACACTCTTGATTTGGTTTTTTTTCCAAATGTTGCTTCGGCTTGTAGACTATATGGCGCTCGTGATGGGCAAGAAAGCCGATCTCACGCCAGAGCAGGATGATAACCAGTTGATTGTTTTTTTTAAAGACTTTCTGAAAGTGGTCATCATAATTATTGGCATACTTACAATGATCAGTGTTGTATTTCACAAGAATATAAATAGTATTTTGGCTGGCTTCAGTATTGTTGCCGCTGCGATGGCCCTGGCAGCCCGCGAGAGCCTGGAAAATCTCATCGCTTCGTTCATCATCTTCTTCGACAAGCCATTCACTTCCGGTGATTTACTGAAGGTGAATAATATTACCGGAACAGTTGAGAAGATAGGGCTGAGGAGTACGCGTATCCGTACGGCTGAGAAAACCTATGTTACGGTTCCTAACAAGCAGATGGTGGATTCGATTGTTGACAACCTGAGTTTGCGAACCCACCGCAGGGCAGAGTTTAAACTGGTGCTTGACAATCGCAATTCGGCAGAGCAGATTCGTGTATTGATTGAGGGGATCAAAGACTTGCTAAAAGATAAAAGGATTGTTGAGAGTGGTGTTTTTTTGACAGACATTGCCGCTGAAGGGTATACCATCAATATTGAATACTTGAGTGTTCAACTGGATATCAGGGGATTCAATATGATGAGAGAGGATATTTATTTGAAGGTCATCGATTTAATTGAGAAAATGGACCTTCAGATGGCAGGAAGTGAGCGGAATGTGCGGATCATTACAGACCAGCCTTCATCTCCAGAAGGAAGTGCTTCAGTTGCTCCAACTGCTTGATCATCTCAAATTTCTCTTTGGACTTCTTATTGTTTTTGAGATATTCTTTTGCGCCCTCGATGGTGAATTTCCTCTGGCGGAGCAGGTGGTGAATGATCTGGAGATTTTTGATGTCGTCCGGACGGAAAAAGCGATCACCTTTTCCATTTTTCCGAGGCTTTAAGATATCAAATTCAGACTCCCAGTAGCGCAGCAGAGAGGTATTCACTTTGAACATGGAAGCCACCTCACCAATGCCATAATACTGTTTACTGAACAGTATTTCATCTTCTGGTATTTCTGGCAGGTCTGCTTCCTTGCTCATTTCCTTGATAGATTTCCGGCCTCTGGTTTTCGGCTTGGATGGTTCTTCTTTTTTTCTTACTGCAATAATAGCAATAGGTTCTTCTATGGGTGTGACTTTTACTTCGGGTACCGATACAGTAATGATGGGTGGTTTTTCGTAATGTTCAATGTTACGAGCTTTAGGAACCTGAACGGCTACGTTAGCCTTAGCGATTCTGGTGGCCTGCTCTTTCAGCAGCTCCCTTCCTTTGGTTTCCACCGGAGCCTCTTCCGCCATCACGTTTACAGGCGGTTTCAATACCCTTTCCTGTTTTACCTCGGGTTCCGATTCTGCATCAATAAACGTGTTAAAAAGATCCAATTGTTCCGGCATCGATGCAATTTAGATATTGCGGTCAAGGGCAAGTGTATAATTTATTCACAACATGTTAATCTAAATGTGGCAATTCGGAAATGCGGAAATGCGGCAATGTAGGAAGGCGCGCCATGCGTTGCGGCGCGCCAGCAGTCACTCTGAGTGGTTCTGCGCAGGCCGGCAACGCACGGCCGCGCTTCCTTCATTGCCGCATTGCCGCATTGGCAAATTGGCAAATTGCTAATCAAAGCTTTGGTTACTAGACGTTGCAAGCTTTAGGATCTGCTGATACTGTTCCGGCGTGAGATCGTTGTAGAAGAAATAAATGGGATCGAGTGACCTTCCGCCCTTATGTACTTCATAGTGAAGGTGCGGGCCCGTTGATTTTCCGGTACTGCCCACCCATCCAATGACTTCGCCGCGCTTAACCACCTGACCGGAGCGGACCTTGATCCTGAACATATGACCGTAAAGGGTTTCATAGCCATAGCCGTGATTGATCTCTACGTGATTACCGAAACCGTTACCGGTATTGCCGGCAGTGGTTACGCGACCGTCAGCAGTAGCATAGATGGGCGTTCCCTGGGGTGCGGCAAAATCAAGACCGGCGTGAAACTTGATGGTTTTGTACACGGGATCAATCCTGCTTCCAAAACCGGAAGCCACGCGCTTGAGGTCTTTGTTGGCCACGGGCTGAATGGCAGGTGTTGAGGCCAATAGTTTCTCTTTATTCCGCAGCATTCCCTCGATCTCCTTATATGATTTTTCCTGAGAGAGGATCCGGGCAGAGATCGCATTGAGCGTATTGAAGATCGAATATGCCAGTTGATTGTCGTCCATAGAGGATACCAGCCTGATCTCTTTCTCCATTTCCAACTGCTTCTGGCGGGCGGAATCCGGAATGGGTGTTGCCTCGAAGATAGTTCGGTACACTTCATTATCCCGCACTTCCAGTTGCCGCAATTTGGTTTCCACCTCTTTCACCCTGCCGGAGATCAATTGAAGATCTTCCTGGGAACGCTCATACTGCATGCGCAGGAGCTTTTCCTTGGGCGAATCCAGGAAGCGAAACGCAAAGGCAACAATGATGAGGGCGGTAACGATGGCGGCAGCGATGAACCCCAGGACACGCAGGAGCTTGACCCTTAGGGGGACCACCAGTTTTTCATACCGGAGCGTGTGGGTATTATAGTAATATTTGACTTTTTTCATACGTACGATTCGTGCAATTTTCCGGGTCAGGCTTGGCTGTCTTTGCCGGATTCAGTTGCCCAAATGATGTACTTTTGTGCCCTTATCTGGAGGGGCAAAGATAACCTTGCCCGTGAACAATCTCCAATTTAAACGTATAATCGGCATGACTTCTTTAGAAATAAGGAAAAAATTCCTGAATTTTTTTGCATCTCATGGTCACCAGGTGGTACCATCCGCTCCCATTGTTGTGAAGAATGACCCCACCCTTTTGTTCACCAACGCGGGAATGAACCCCTTCAAGGATTATTTCCTGGGCAACAAACCTGCACCTTTTTCAAGGGTGGCAGACACGCAGAAATGCCTTCGGGTAAGTGGCAAACACAATGACCTGGAAGAGGTGGGCGTGGATACCTATCACCATACCATGTTTGAGATGCTGGGTAACTGGAGTTTTGGCGATTATTTCAAGAAAGAAGCCATCGAGTGGAGTTGGAACCTGCTAACGGAAGTGTATGGCATCAGCAAGGATCGTTTATATGTTACCATATTTGAGGGCGATGTAAAAGAAGGGATTCCGAAAGATGAAGAAGCTTTTTCCGAATGGAGCAAATGGATCAGTGCAGACCGGATTCTCCTCGGCAATAAAAAAGATAATTTCTGGGAGATGGGAGACATGGGACCCTGTGGTCCCTGTTCCGAAGTACACGTGGATTGCAGGCCGGATCATGAACGAAAAGAGAAAGACGGAAGATATCTGGTGAATGCGGACCATCCGCAGGTCATCGAAATATGGAACAATGTATTCATCCAATTCAACCGTTTGAAGAATGGCACACTCGAGCCATTGCCGGCTAAGCATGTGGATACCGGCATGGGACTGGAGCGGCTGGTGAGGGTATTGCAGGGGAAGACTTCCAATTATGATACGGACCTGTTTACCGGTACCATCCATGAAACAGAGAAGCTCACCGGACAGGTATATGGGTTCAGTGACAGCAGGGCAGACATTGCGTTCCGTGTGATTGCGGACCATATCCGCGCGATTGCGTTTACCATTGCGGATGGACAATTGCCTTCCAATACCGGCGCGGGCTATGTGATCAGGAGGATCCTCCGCCGGGCAGTAAGATATTATTATTCATACCTGAACCATAAACAACCACTGTTGCATCAGCTCATGCCGATGCTTGCCAAACAGTTTGAACAGGTGTTTCCTGAACTGCATCAACAGGTTGATTTTGTAACCAAGGTGGTGAAAGAAGAAGAAGAATCTTTCCTGCGTACCCTTGATAAAGGCTTACGCAAGATCGATGATATCATGCAACAGTCATCCAACCAAAAAATCATTCCGGGTGCTGCAGCATTTGAACTTCTCGATACCTATGGTTTCCCGATTGACCTTACCAGATTGATCGCACGAGAGAATGGCTATGAGGTGGACGATGCAGGATTTGAAAAAGAAATGCAATTGCAGAAAGACCGGAGCCGTGCGGCAACAGCAGTGGATGCGGGCGATTGGATCCTGGTTTCCGATGAGCCCAGCCAGGGCTTTGTGGGGTACGACCGATTGCATGAGAAAACGAAACTGCTGCGTTACCGAAAAGTAAATGCCAAAGGCAAAGATCAATACCAAATGGTGTTGCAGGCTACCCCATTTTATGCCGAGAGCGGCGGACAGGTGGGGGATACTGGTGTGATAGTGTGGGAGAATGAAACGGTGAAAGTGTTGGATACAAAAAAAGAGAATGATCTCATCATACATTTTACGGATCGCATTCCTTCATCATTTGAAGGAGAAGTGGTGGCGAAGGTAGATGCGGAGCGCAGGTTGAACATCATGTATAATCACACGGCCACGCATTTGATGCATGCGGCTTTGCGTACCGTATTGGGAAAACATGTGGCGCAGAAAGGATCATTGGTGAACGATGAATACCTGCGTTTTGATTTCTCGCATATGGCTAAAGTGAGCGATGAAGAGCTTCGGCAGATCGAGTTTCTGGTGAATGAAAAGATCCGTGCAAATATTCCTGTGTTGATCAAAGAGATGCCAAAGGAAGAAGCATTGCAGCTCGGTGCTATGGCACTGTTTGGAGAAAAGTATGGCGACAAGGTTCGCGTGGTGGTCATCGATCCCAACTACTCAATTGAACTTTGCGGAGGCACCCATGTGATGCACACCGGTATGATCGGGATGTTCCACATTTTTGCGGAAGCGGCCGTGGCAGCAGGTGTGCGGCGTATAGAAGCGTATACAGGATATAAAGCATTGCAATATCTCTCCGGCCAGGTCAGCAAGATCAAAGAAGTGGGTACGGTATTAAAAGCCAGTGACCCGGTGAAAGCGATCCAGAAATTGCTGGATGATAAAGCACAATTGGAAAAAAGGGTTGAGCACCTGGAGAACAGGATGCTGGTTGGCATCAGGAATGAACTGATGCAGAAAGATGAGATCATCAACCAGGTGAGTTTTATTGGCCAGGTGATTGAGGTGCCTCATGCAGATGCGCTGAAGAAAATATGTTTTGATTTGAAGAATAATCTGCACGACCACCTGGTGGTGCTTGCGGCGAATATTGGTGGTAAGCCATCGGTAGCCATCAGCATTTCTGATACGGTAGTTGCCGCCAGGCAGCTGGATGCCGGAAAAATCATCAAGGATATTGTTGCGCCATTGATCAAAGGCGGTGGAGGAGGACAGAAAAACCTGGCCACGGCGGGTGGGCAAGATGCCGGAGGGTTGGCCGCAGTTATTACGCAAGTGCGGAGGCTTTTGGAAAACTAACATACAGTAATTCAAACATTCAGGCAATCAGTAGCTGGCATCCGGAAAGCCTGAAAATCACTTTAACATTTTTTTGTGCGAAAGCCTTCGTATTTCAAATAATATCTCCTAGATTTGAAGTACTAAACATTTCGTAGATGAAAATTCTAAGTATGAAGCCGAAAGTTATGCTAGCCTGTCTGGGGCTCCTGGCCTTTGCCGCTCCGGTTTGGGCACAACAGAAAGGAAAAGAAAAGCCAAAGGAAGAGGTGGTCATTAAAAAGGTCGGATCCGCAAACGAGAAAACCGTTATCGTGATTGAAGGAGACCGGGTAACGGTCAATGGTAAGCCATTGGCGGAGTACAGCGGAGATGAGGTGGTCATTCACAAAAGAGCGCTGGAGAGACTGGCTGAAGGACAGGTTGAGTACAGGAGGGAGATGGAAATTGCACAGCTGGAAATGCAGCGGGCCCAGCGCGAAATGCAGCGCTCAGTACTGGAGATGGGCAGGAGCAGGGCACCATTTTATCGGTATTCTTATCCTAATGATTTCCGTTTTGAATTTGACTTTGATGGCGCTAATGTGAAATCCGAGCCGAGGGCGTTTCTGGGTGTTGGCCTGGAAGATGCGGATAAAGGGGTAAGGATCACGGACCTGACGGAAGGTTCTGTGGCGGATAAAGCAGGATTGAAGAAAGGCGATGTGATCACGAAATTTGGCGGCACCGTTGTAAAAACAGCTGATGCGCTTACAGAGCAGGTACGCGCCAAAAAACCAAATGATGAAGTGGAACTCTCTTATATAAAGGCTGGGGAGAAAAAAGAAAGGAAACTGAAAGTTAAACTCGGAGAATCCACGTCTATAGTACGTGTTTACAACAGCAGTGGGCCAACACCCCGTGCACCGAGGCCACCACGCGCACCTTTGTCGCCCCTGCCACCCATGCCTCCCATCGCACCATTGGATGAAATCGATATGATCTGGGCGCCCGAACCACCGGCGATGCCTCGTGCGTTCAGCAGCACCGAAGGGTTTAGCTGGAGTTATAATGGCCGTCAGTTGGGATTGCGTGTACAGGAGACCGATGACTCTGTAGGGGTGAAGGTGCTGGACGTATCAGAAGGTTCGCTGGCTGCAACAGCGGGCGTGAAGGAGAATGATATTGTCACAGAGATCGATGGGAAAAAGATCAAAAGTACCCGCGACTGTGCTGATGCTATGCGGGATGCGCGGGATAAGAATAACTATATGATCAGGCTGTTGCGGGGAGGTAGTCCGATGACCCTGGAAGTGAAGATTCCCAAGAAATTGAAGAAAGCGGATTTTTAAGCTTTTTGGTTTTAGATAGATAGACAGGTAGTACTATTGGCGGACCTTTTGGTCTGCCAATTCATTTTATACGGTGCCTTTGGTCACCTGTCTAAACGGCAAAAAAAGGCTAGCTTTGGTGGCCCTATGGCGGAGCAGTTAACATACGAATTGGTGGTGGGTCTGGAAGTGCATGCGCAACTCCTGACCAACAGTAAATTATTTGCTGGAGATGCCAACAGTTTTGGGGCAGATCCCAATACTCACGTGAGCCCGATTACCCTGGGCCATCCTGGAACCCTGCCGAGAATGAACAGCAAGGCCATTGAACACGCGGTTAAGCTCGGCCTGGCCTGTCGCTGTGAAATTGCC
>JBKCVJ010000140.1:0-18589 GCA_046317915.1 Sphingobacteriales bacterium | reverse complement strand
ATGTCTGTAAAACCGGAGCAGCGGTTCCAGATGAGCGAAGAAGACCGATTATGGCTGGTAAAAACGATGGGTGAGTTCCCCACCGAGTCCCGCTTTCCGCCCTATCCGGGGCAGGATACGGCCGGGAACAAGATTCTTTTTTATGGCGATGGGAAAACGGGTCCGGTTGTACCCGGATTGCGGATCTTCAATAAGACCGGCGGTGCCTATGGTTTTTTACTAGATATAGCCTATTTCGCTGACCTCACAAACAACACAGAGTTTATACTGAGCGCGGTAATCTACTGCAATAGTGACGGTATATTGAACGATGATAAGTATGAGTACAATACGATTGGTTATCCATTCATGCGGGAGTTGGGCAGGAAGATTTACGCCTACGAACTATCGCGCAAAAGGGACCACACGCCAGATCTGTCGGAATTCAGGTTCAAGTGGTAAACTGTGTGTAAATCCGTGTTTTTCAACCCTGTATTATCCGTATTTTTGACTTTTCAACTTTTACTTTTGACTTTGCAATGAACTTATCTACTCGTTTAACCTGGTTCGCTGAACCAGAAACCCTAAAAATGGCCAAACTCGGCCGAGAACTAAGAAGCCAGGGAATTGATGTGATTGATTTGAGCCTTGGTGAACCTGATTTCGATACACCGCAACATATAAAAGACGCAGCCAAAAAAGCGGTGGATGATAACTGGAGCCATTATCCTCCCGTAGCGGGTTATCCTGACCTGCGCGAAGCCGTATGTACGAAACTGAAACGAGACAATAACCTCGACTATAAACCTGAAAATATTGTGGTTTCCACAGGTGCCAAGCAAAGCCTTGCCAATGCCATCTGGGCAGTGGTGAGTCCCGGCGATGAAGTGGTTATCCCTACACCTTTTTGGGTGTCATATTCTGAGATCGTGAAGATGGGGGAAGGGGTTCCGGTTCTGGTTCGTACCAAATTGGAGAACGGGTATAAGATGACGGCGGAAGAGTTTGAAAAGGCCATCACCGCCAAAACAACGCTCTTCATGTTTTCATCACCTTGTAACCCCAGTGGTTCTGTGTATAGCAAAGCTGAACTCGAGGCACTGGTTTCAGTATTGGTTAAGCATCCGCAGATTTTCATCATTTCAGATGAGATCTATGAGTATATCAATTTCATCGGCAAACATCAAAGCATTGCGCAATTTACTGAAGTTAAAGACCGTGTGATCCTGATCAATGGCCTCAGTAAAGGTTATGCCATGACTGGATATCGCCTGGGCTATATTGCTGCTGACCCTGCTGTGGCCAAAGCCTGCGAAAAGATCCAGGGGCAGTTGACGAGTGGTGCCAATGCCGTGACACAGCGGGCTGCTATAACTGCTTTGACCGGGGACATGAAACCTTCCTTTGATATGAATGTGGAGTTCGGGAAACGGAGGACGAGGATACTGGAATTGATGAGTGAGATTCCCGGACTGGTCTGCACCCCGCCTGACGGAGCGTTTTATGTGTTTCCAGTGGTGAAGTCGTATTTCGGAAAACAAATTGGCGACCAGAAAATCAATGATGCAGATGATCTGTGTATGTATCTGCTCAATACTGCGCACGTGTCAACCGTTACCGGACGCGCATTTGGTGAACCCGATTGTATCCGCATTTCATTTGCAAACGCGATGCCTAAGATTGAAGAAGCGATGAGCCGGATTTCTAAGGCGCTGGCAGCGCTGTCTTAGTAGGTCGCAGGTTGCAGGTCGCAGGTCGCACAGGTCGCGAGGTTGCAGAGAGCATTTCAGGTTCTCTGTGATCTCGCGATTTTTTATTTGTTGTAGTGGTCTACTTAGTAAGATCAGCCAGTGTTTTCATAACGATGATACTTGATTCCGGGCCCACCGACATGCTGCAGAGATATTCTGCATGGGGGATCTTTCTGGCGGGATCGAAGAAATAGGGTTTTACAATATACCCCAGTGCATCCATGGAGAGGCCAAGGATGAATTTTGGCCCATTTGTTTTTAAGAGCTTCCTGGTAGCCAGGCTCATCTCGGGAACCGTTTCACCCGGATGTGTTGCAAACATGGCATTGCCAATACTAAAGACTGCCAGTTCTGTTTTTACAGTGGAATCGATGGATCTCCTGATCACACCGGCTTTTGCGAGTTGGCGGAAGCCGGGATTTTCAACCGGCATGTCAATCAACGCGCTGCGAAAATGGATCTGACTGCCTTTGAGCCGGGTAGGCTGAGTTAAGAGTTTACGCGTGAACACGGCAAGTTCATTTCCCCGCATATAGGCCTGTTCAAATGTTTGGGGTTCGCCTTCCGGTTGTACCCAACCACCAATGGCTCCCTGCAGAAAAAGGTTTACGCCGCCTAGTTCCTTATCCATGGTTCGATAAAATCCTGCCGGGTAATCTGAACTAACTTTGGAATGTACCGCATCTACAAATGTGGGGTGGCACGCAAAATTGGTCAGGGTTGCCACGGATTTGCCTTTTTTGTTAACACACTGCAGAATACTCACAGTACGGTCAAGTTCCTCAGGTTCAGAAATATTTTTAACCCAGGCGAACTGGTGCAATCCTTCACCGTAAACAATCTCCACTGGCTCCATTTTCTGAACGGCCTCATCGATCTGCTGTTCTGTAACCTGCAATACGCGCTCCATATATATGCTGTCAACTCCTGAATGCATGAGGTCAGCTCCCCAAAGTCCAACCACATCGGGGCCTGCATGAGAATGGGTTGAAGACATGACGATATGATCCACCGGCACGCGATTTTTTCGGGAAGCCATTCTTTCCCTGAGTATCTGCAGGTGAGGGTACAACATGCCAATACAATCATAGGTGATGATCGCTAATCTTTTCTCATTGTTGCTGATTACTACAACCTTTACAAACAGGCTGTCCTGAACGCCTGTGAATAAACGGTTCTGCGAGTGCCCGGCAATAAATGAAGGGATGGATGGATTAATATGGTGCTGCGATGCTCCTGCCCGAAACGATTGCGAAAAAACAGAGACAGCGGAAAGAACGATGAGACTGGTGATGATCCATTTCATTCCATAAGTTATGGTTTTTTTCTAAAGTACACTGCCATAATACCACCGAAAAGATCGATCAGGAAATGTAGGAATACAACAATTAAAAGGCTTTTGGATACAATGAAGATCACACCGAAAAGTGCAGACAAAATGAAGATCTTTCCCATCGCTTCATAGCCCTGGTAGAAATGCGCGATGCTGAACATCACTGCAGGAAAGACCACTGCAATCCAGGGAAATCCGTCCTTCATGGGATTGATGAAATAGTTGACCATAAATCCCCTGTACATGATTTCTTCGCAAATGGCCGCACTTAAACAAAGCAGGGTATAAGCCGGTAACTCACGATATGACTCTGGAAGAAAAGGGATGTTGTGTTCCCACTGCTCAAATGTTTTCTGCTGTTGATCTTTCTGCAGGTAGTTTTGTATCACTTCAAGTGCATAGAAAACCACGAATGCGGCTGTTGCCACCCATGTCATCGGTTGGTTAACGATCTTCTGGAACCCCATTAAGGACCAGGGCCGCTCATTCCAGTACCAGATGCCCATTACTACTACTGCAAGTAGCCAGAGCACGAGGCTATTTAACAGGAAAAACCGTCTGCGGGTACCCTCATCAAAATGAACTTTGTGCATCTGCTCGCTTCCCCGGATCCCTGAAATAAAGGGTAACACCAGGCCAAGAATGACGACCAGCAATTGGTCTATGAGGGTAGGGATCATTTGGAATGCAAATGTGAAGATGTGTCAGTACGGGAAAGGGTGATCAGCTTTTGGTGCAACTCAAGTACCTGGGGCAGCAGCAGTTGTTTTTCATCGTTGACAATAACGGCATCGCATAACCGCATTTTTATCTTGTCGCTGATCTGCTTTTCCATTCTGTTGCGGACCTGTTCTTCGGTAACACTGTCCCTTGCCATGGTTCTTTGTATGCGGATTGCTATCGGGGCCGTTACACCTATGACAAAATCCAGGTCACGTTGTGAGCCGGATTCGAAAATCAACGCGGCCTCTTTGATGGCATAGGGAGTGGTTTGTAATGAAAGCCAGTTTTCTGCATCCCTCATGGTAGCAGGATGCACAATGGCATTCAGTTGCTCGAGTTTCGTTTTGTTTGAGAATACGATCGAAGAAACATATGTCCGATTCAATATGCCATTTTGGTATGCTTCATCACCCAACAATCCGATGATCTGTTTTCTTACTTCTGGGTCTTCCTGCTGGATTCGCCTGGCTGCTTCATCAGCATAGTAAATGGGAATGCCGAGGGCGGCGAATATTTTGGCCACCATCGATTTTCCTGAACCAATACCACCTGTTAGTCCAACTTTAAGCATGGCAATAAAAACCCCGCTGGTGGGCGGGGCATATTGAATTAAGATTTTGCAGCTGCTGCCTGTTGTTGCTGGCTCCATTCCATGCTAATCGCACTGTTCTCAATCGTCAGGTAACTACCCGGATTAACTTCGATCTGGATGGTTCCGTCATCATTGAGTTTATTGACTTTACCATGAATACCCGCAATGGTAACAATCTTGTCTCCCTTCTGCAATTTGGTTTGGAACTCTTTTGCCTTCTTGGCTTTCTGTGCCTGGGGCCTGATCATGAAAAAATAAAATACGAGGATCATACCGCCGAGCATGAGCAATTGCGGAAGTGCTGAAGCACCTGCGGCCTGGAGTAAATAAGTAACCATGAGTGTTATTTGTTATTTGTTATTAAGTTATTTTTTCGCAATGACATCCACATCAAAGGTCAATGGGTAAATCATTGCATCCGTATTGGCATAAACCGTAAGACTTTTATGTTGTGTTCCTGACCGCCCATGACTATCAAATACTGCCTTGATAAAACCTTCTTTACCGGGCAGCACAGGGGCTGGTTTTTCGGCAACAGTACACCCACAGGTTGGTACAACGTTTTCAATGACCAGTGGCTCATTACCGGTGTTTACAAACTTGAATGCGATTTCAATCTTTTCACCCTCGGTGATTTTTCCGATATTCTTGGTTGAATCCAGCCACTGAATGGTGGTGACTTTTTTTGCTTCCTTGGCAGTAATGTTGCTAGCAGCGGCGGGTTCAGCTTTATATTCTGCGGTTTGATCACAGGCAACAAAACCGAATGCCATAACCAGTATGAAGATGAAATTTTTCATGGAGGGCAAACTTACTGTTTTTTGTAATCTACTTTTCTGAGTTTGTTTTCAAGGGTCAGCTCCTTATGGATATTATCAAGAATTCCATTTACGAAATGGCCACTCTGTGCAGTGCTGTAATCTTTAGCCAAGTCGATATATTCATTGAGTGTCACTTTTGCAGGAATGGTTTCAAAGTAAAGGAATTCGCAGGTACCCATCCGCATAAGGATCATATCCAGCAAGGCGATCCGATCAACATCCCAGTTCTTCAGCCGGGGCTTGATCAGGTCCATCGTATATTCTTTTTTCTCCATCGACGTTTTGACCAGGTTTTTGGCATAGTTCAGTTTCTCCAGGCTGATCAGTTCTAAAAACTTGTAAGAGCCGGGTTTCTGGAGAAAGTTCATCATCATCAGGTTCATCATCTCGGCGTCATCATCCCAATGTATAAACAGTTCTTCCAGGTGGCTGATGACGTCATCATTTGGAAGCATCAGGTCCGTAAATATGAACTCAAGGATCTGTTTTTCGTCTTTTTTCTCTCGGGACTGTACTTTAATATAGGCCTGATATGGTTCTGATTCCACCAGTTTCTGGTAAACCTTCTTCACCAGTTCTTTATCGAGCAGGGCTGAGAGTTTGTGGTGTTCTACGGCGCTGCTGAAGCCATTGTCTTCGATGATTCGCCAGAGCAATTCATTGCCTGCCAGTTTGGTGTTGATGTTAAGATCTTCGGCCGTTGGGAGGTGTTTCGATGCTTTTTGCCGTGCGTCCGTTTCAGCGTATCGGGCTACTTCAGTCAGGAAATAGGTCAGGTAAGTGAATATCTGCCTGGACTGCTCCAGATGCTTATCCAGTATACTCAGGGCCTGGGTCACATTGATGGCGGGTTCGGTGGATTCCACCGTGTAAAGGGTCTGCATCACTTTTACCCTGATATTTCTTCTGCTGATCATACCGAAAAGAACTGTTTCGGGCGCAAATATAGGCCTAATTCCCCGAGCTGCCTTTATTGGATGTATGAAAAAATGGCATACTATACCCCCGTGGTACCTGACAAGCATTTCATGGAATGGACGATAAGGGCCCGGAATCTGTCAAGTTTACCCGGTTTGGTCAACTGGTACGATATTCGTTGCTTTGCGCCTTGCCTGTAAGGCACTATTTCTTTACTTCCAAACAAATACCAAAAATCTTACGCTATGGCTAAGAAGTTAAACATTACCCCACTGCACGACAGGGTAATCGTGAAAGCAGCTCCCGCTGAGGAGAAGACGGCTGGCGGTATCATCATCCCGGATACTGCAAAGGAGAAACCACAAAGAGGTACTGTGATCGCAGCAGGCCCCGGCAAAAAAGATGAGCCCATGACTGTTAAGAACGGTGACACCGTGCTTTATGGTAAGTATGCCGGAACGGAGATCACCATCGATGGTGCGGATTACCTGATCATGAGGGAATCTGACATCCTCGCTGTCGTTTAAGGCAATTGTCCTTTTTTATTCATCATTCATTCAAACAAAACGGAATATGTCAAAACAATTATTCTTTAATATCGATGCGCGCAGCAAGATGAAAAGGGGCGTTGACGTCCTGGCGAATGCTGTGAAGGTTACCCTCGGTCCTAAGGGTCGCAATGTGGTTCTTGAGAAAAAATTTGGTGCACCTTCTGTTACGAAAGACGGTGTTACGGTTGCTAAAGAAATTGAACTTGAAGATCCTATTGAAAATATGGGTGCCCAGATGGTAAAAGAAGTGGCGTCTAAAACAGCTGATGTGGCTGGTGACGGTACAACCACTGCAACGGTGCTCGCCCAGTCTATCATCACCGAAGGTTTGAAGAACGTGGCAGCAGGTGCCAATCCGATGGACCTGAAGCGTGGTATCGATAAAGCCGTTGACGTTGTGGTTGCAAATCTGCAGAAACAATCCCAGGCTGTTGGTAATGACACGAAGAAGATCGAGCAGGTGGCTACCATTTCTGCGAATAACGATAACGAGATTGGTAAACTGATTGCCGAAGCGATGCAGAAAGTGGGTAAAGACGGTGTGATCACTGTTGAAGAAGCCCGCGGAACAGAGACCAGCATCGATATCGTGGAAGGTATGCAGTTTGACCGTGGATATATCTCTCCATACTTCGTGACCAATGCGGATAAAATGGAAGTAGAGTTGCAAAGCCCTTATATCCTGATCTACGATAAGAAGATCTCTGCGATGAAAGACATTCTTCACATCCTGGAGAAAGTTGCTCAGCAAGGTGCACCCTTGTTGATCATCTCTGAAGACCTGGAAGGTGAAGCACTCGCTACCCTGGTAGTAAACAAACTCCGCGGTACCCTGAAAGTGGCTGCTGTAAAGGCGCCTGGTTTCGGTGACAGGAGAAAAGAAATGCTTCAGGACATCGCGATCCTGACAAAGGGTATCGTGATCAGCGAGGAGCAAGGATTCAAGCTCGAAAATGCTGACCTGACATATCTCGGTCGCGCTGAAAGGGTTACCATCGATAAAGACAATACCATTGTTGTAGGTGGTAAAGGTAAGAAAGACGATATCCATGCAAGGATCGCGCAGATCAAGGCCCAGATAGAGTCAACTACTTCTGAATACGACAAAGAGAAACTTCAGGAGCGTCTGGCTAAACTCAGCGGCGGTGTGGCGGTACTGAATGTAGGTGCTGCTACTGAAGTGGAAATGAAAGAGAAGAAGGACCGTGTTGATGATGCTTTGCATGCTACACGTGCGGCTGTTGAAGAAGGTATTGTTCCTGGTGGTGGTATCGCGTTCATCCGCGCCATCGAATCACTGGCAAAAACCAAAGGTGCCAATGAAGATGAGAATACTGGTATCCAGATCGTACGCCGTGCACTGGAAGAGCCACTGCGCACCATCGTTGCCAATGCAGGTATCGAAGGGTCCATTGTGGTGCAGAAAGTGAAAGAAGGTACGGCTGACTATGGTTACAATGCACGTACAGACAAATATGAGAATCTGCTGAAAGCAGGTGTGATCGATCCCACTAAAGTGGCCCGTGTTGCACTGGAGCATGCTGCATCTATTGCAGGTATGCTGCTCACCACGGAGTGTGTGATAGCAGATAAACCCAAGAAGGAAGAACCCCTCCACAACCATGGTGGTGGCGCTCCCGGAATGGCCGGAATGGACTACTAAGAAAAAGGCCCCGGTTAACCGGGGCCTTTTTTTATAATTAGACAATTAGATAATTAGACAATGCGACGATGGAGGGGTTAAGGGTTAGCGGGTGAGGGTATAGGTTAAAGTGTTTTCAATACCCAGGTAGTCTTTTGAGCTTTGTTTCCAGGTCATGGTGTTTGCCGTCCAGGCAGTCACTTTGTATGCCTGCGCGTTAAATCCTTTTGAAATGACCAGGGAACTGTCTGATGGCTGCACACCCCAGGATCCGCCATCGAGATTGTTGAATACGTTCCCTCCCGGTGGATTGCAGATATCTATGTTATCGCTTTTTGTAAAACTTTCGTCAGTATTAAATTTAAGCAGGTCGTCTTTTTCACAAGGCTTATAGCTGATCTCAAATAGATTTACAAAGCCACCATCACTGGTGGTAAGTACAAGAGAATTTATTTTCCATTCTTTCCCATTGAGGGCGTCCTTCAGCGCAATATTATTGTTGCCATCTGCGCTTTCGTCTTTTTTGCAGGCGAGGCAAAACACCAGCAAACCCAACAGCAATCGTTTTTTCATGTTTCCAAACTAATGAATCCGTTTGAATCCGGCAACTGAACTCCATGAATGGCATCCAAAAAAGAAAAGCCCATCCGGGCTTTTTTTGATTAGTGTTGAGAATCGTTTACACTGAATCAATTACTCGGCAAACTGCTGAGACAATGCGTTGGATATAACTTTGAAGGCGCCATTTTTCCGTTTAATGATATACCTGTTGTTCAGCGCCCGGATATTTGGGTTAGAGTAGTGTTTTTCATCGTAGGGCTTAATCAGGTCAGTCTCTTCTTCCACATTTCCCTGGTTGTCCAGGGTTAGTTCTACCACCCGGTAACTGAAATGCCAGGGGGCCACATCTTCTTCGGATCCATTAGCACGGAAAGTATCGTTGAAGCCTTCAAAAATAAGTTCGTTGTGGAAATGTTCCCCATCCCGAAGCAGGTTGGTCAGTTCCACGGCTTTATGCAGTTTTGGATCATCATGGATGATGCCACTGTCCCAGATGATCTCTCCATTGAGATAGATGACAAGACGGTTATCAACATTGCCTACTTTGATCCAGTATTCTTTTTTCATGACGTTCAGTTTAAAATATGATGGTGGTTAAAATTGATGACATAAAGTTGCACCAATCCCTGATGGAGTTGAATGATCCCTGTTACGCCATTTGCTGATCTTCATTAGGGAACTTATATGCAACGAACCTATATTTGGTGAAACATCCCCTGTCATGGAACCTATTCACCCTGACATCGCCCAGGCGATCACACTTGATAAGGCGTTTTACACTATGGACGCCTACTACCAACAATCCCGGGAGAAAATTTTTGCACCATCCTGGCAATGGGTAGGAGACAGCAGAATCCTGAACACAGCCGGATCCTGTGTACCGCTTACCCTGCTTCCCGGGTATATGGATGAACCACTGTTGTTAAGCCGGGATGATAGGGGAGGCTTACACTGCTTATCCAATGTTTGCACGCATCGTGGTAACCTGGTCATTACTGAACCTTGTACTACGCCGCACCTGCGCTGTAAATACCATGGGCGGATGTTTGGCCTTGACGGAAGTTTTAAATCGATGCCGGAGTTTTCAGAGGTGAAGAACTTTCCTGCAGTTTCAGACAGTCTGCATCAGCTTCCAATGAAACAATGGGGCCCTTTCCTGTTTACCACGCTGGATTATACGCAGACTTTTGAACATTATTTTGGGGCGATGATGGAAAGGCTATCCTTTTTGCCGCTGGATGCTTTTTTGCCAAGGCCTGATCTGAGCAGAACATTTCAGGTGAACGCGCATTGGGCACTTTACTGCGAGAATTACCTGGAAGGTTTTCACATCCCATTTGTGCATGCGGGACTGAATGCTGTCATAGACTATGGAGAGTATACAACAGAACTTTATCCACTAAGCAATCTTCAGTTGGGGATCGCCAAAGGAGAGGAGGCTTGTTTTGATCTTCCTGACGATCATCAGGATTATGGGAAAAAAGTAGCAGCATATTATTTCTTCGTTTTTCCAAACATGATGTTCAATTTTTATCCATGGGGACTCTCGGTGAATATTGTTGAACCCAACGGTATGGAACAAACGAATGTACGTTTCCTCACCTATGTCTGGAAAGAAGCATTGTATAACCAAGGTGCGGGATCAGATCTTGACGAGGTTGAACTGGAAGACGAGGAAGTTGTGGAAAATGTTCAACGAGGGGTGAGGTCCAGATTCTACAGTCATGGTAGATACTCCGCTACGAGGGAACAGGGTACCCATCATTTTCACCAGATGGTTACGCACTTTCTGCTCTGAGCAGTTCCGTTTAATATTCTTTTTTGCGCTCGATATGCTGACGGAGATGGGCAATACTGCCCAGTGTAAGGAAAACCTGTGCAGCCACATAGGTAGACATCACCAGGATTCCATTATAAGGGTGGGGTTTGTAGAACCGATTCAATGCAAGTGCCGAATCTGAAAGCACAAATAACATTGCGCCGATGATGAACAGCAGGGCAGTGGAACGGGGAAGTTTTCCATACTGCCATAGTGCCACGGTCAGCATAGATCCGATCACGAGTGAATAAATAAATACCGGCAATTTCATTGGCCCCAACTGTGGCCACAACAGGTACAACAGCTCAATAACATAGGCCACTACCGCGAGGAACATGACAGGCCGTTTCCGAAAAAAGGATATGGTTTCAGATTGAATCTTTGAAAAGTAAATGATATAAAGGACGTGGGCCGTTAAAAAGGCCGAAAGGCCAAGGATAAAATAGATGCCGCTCTTGTTTTCAAAGAGCAGGAAAATATCTCCCAGCCAGGAAAAAAATAATGCGGCCAAAAAAAGCCTGGAAAAGATGGATGAAATGCCCGTGGATATGGCATAATATCCCATAATTATGGGCATTAGAAGCGGTTTGGAAAACAAACGTAAAGAGGGATGTTGTTGTCCAAGATAAATGTCTGCTATGGCAGCCATAGAAATAAGGCCGATGAACAATGCGCGATTTACCTTCATCTTTCAGATTTTCCTCTTATACCAGCCACTAACGGTGATTTAGAGAATCTATAGGCGCGGAAATTTCTGCTTCAGCTGTTTTGATAGGTATGGAAATCTTTGTGGCGGTGGATTCAACCTTTGGAACAACCTTCTTTTTGCGAACGGGATCTTTCTTTTTAACAACGGATTTCGCAATACTATCTGTATTCACGAAAACCTGTTTGCCGGGATTGACGCTGCCGGATGTTGAAGATAAAGAAGTTACGGTGTTGTTTGATTGTTCGGTTTCGGGAATCGTTTGGGACTGGGATGTCTCAATAACCTGTTGTTGCGGTGAAAAGTCTTCCGTTTTAGACAAAACTGCTTTTTGTGCAGTTGTATCCTGAATGGCGATGGGTTCCTTACCCGTGAAGATTGGATGGCTGTCGCTTGTTAATGACTGCTGGTAAACAAAATAGCCCACCCATCCAAGCAGCAAAATGCCCGCAATGGCAAGGCTGGCAATGGTCAGTCCTTTTGATTTTACCGTCTTTTTGCCGGAAGGCTTGAGATAGTTTTTAGAGAACTTAATGGCTTCTCCCTGAACTTCCGTGTACTTAGCCAGTATGTCTTTAGGGTCTGTGTCAATCAACTGTACAAACTCGATCTCCCCTTTGGTGTTGCGCTGGATGGATCCCAGGCCTTCAATCACAAAGGGTTTGCTGATATTGATCAACTGCTTACCCTGGATCACCAAGGCTTCCAGATCTGAAGAGGCAAGGGGTTTGATCTTGCCGGTGTTGGCAGAGATCTCTGCAATCAAAACGGGATCATCTGGCGTAGTGGCACTATACACAAAAGAGACCGATCCCTGTGGAAACGCAGCCAGCTGTGCTTTGTCTGGAATAGCATAGGCTACATCCGTCAGCGTAAATGTGCCGAGTCCAGGAAGGGACAATCGTTTATTCTTCTGGAGAAAGCTGAGGAGGACTTCAGAGATTTTCACCGTGGTTTCAATTTTTAGGCTATTGGATCAACGCTTTGACCTGTTTAAAACGTTTTTTTGACAGGTTTATTATGTTGCAGAACTTTGTGTTTTAATATGTTAACGCAGGAAGAACAGAAGTTTATTGTTTATTGGGAGAAGAATAAGGAGAAGCAGTCAAAGCTGGGTTACCAGATTCTTGCCGGTATCCCCTATGGTTTGTTGTTTGCCCTGCCCATTGTGGTTAACTACGTCGTTGGCCGATTCTGGTATAAACGGGCCGATGCCGTAGGGATGAGCCAGTTTAATCCGATGGTGCTGGTTTTTGCGATGCTGCTTATGACCGCCTTTGTATCCGTGTTGTATAAGCGGTTCCGATGGGAACAGTTGGACCAGCGCTATAAGGAGCTCATCGTTAAAAAAAACCAAACGCTATAACATCTGCCCTTCACGCTCCTCCCTCTGCGCTCAATTCGCTATCTTTGCCCACTTGAAACCGAGAACATGAAGAAAATCTTAGGCTTATCCGTATTGATCCTGGCACTGTTGAGCTCCTGCAAAAAGGACGATGAATGTAAATTATCACCACCTGCAATTGTGGCTCCTGCCAGTGAGATACAGGCTGTAAAGGACTATTTGACTTCAAAAAGTATTACGGCTATCCAGGATCCCAGTGGTGTTTTTTATTTAAATACGCAGGAAGGAGCCGGAACTGCAACCCCAACTGTGTGTAGTACCATTAATTTCATTTATAAGGGAACCCTCACCAATGGGAAAGTATTTGATGGTCCTAGTACGCTGACTTTCCCGCTTCAAGACCTGATTGCGGGTTGGCAGATCATTATTCCCAAAATGAAGAGAGGAGGCAAGACCACATTGTATATTCCGCCTACGTTGGGATATGGATCAAGAGAAATTAAAGACAATCTTGGAAATGTAATTATTCCGGCTAATTCCATCCTGATCTTCGATATCGAGCTTTTGAACTTTTAAATCATTTCGTTTGCCACACGAAGCCATTTCCGTTTTTGACATGTTCAAAGTGGGGATCGGTCCATCATCTTCCCATACCCTGGGACCCTGGCGTGCTGCCCAGCAGTTCAGCAAGGGGATTGAGGATCGCGGATGGCTATTTCAGGTGGCTGCTGTTCGTATTTTACTATACGGCTCGCTTGCCAAGACAGGTAAGGGCCATGGCACGGATATCGCCGTACAACTTGGTCTGTGCGGGGAGGATCCCGTACATTTTGAACCCGATCAACTGGATCACCGGATCCAGGACATCAGATCGATGGGTTTCCTCATGTTTGCTGGCAAGCATGAAGTTAATTTCAACCCGGATGAGGATATTGAATTCCTCATGAATGAAAGCCTGCCTTTTCATCCCAATGCAGTCACATTTTTGGTGAACCTGCACAATGGCGAGGCGGTTGCGGAAACCTATTATTCCATCGGCGGGGGCTTTGTGGTGAAGGAGGGCGGAGATAGCCTGAAACAGTCAGAAGTTGTGCTTCCATTCCCCATCGACACATCGGCAAATCTCCTTCACTGGTGCATGAAAACAGGGATGTCCATTCATGAAGTGGTGATGGAAAATGAAAGCGCCTGGCGGCCGGAAGCAGAGACCAGGGCCGGGCTGCTGAGGATCTGGGAAGTGATGAAAGCCTGCATCTACCGTGGATGCCACCGAGAGGGGATACTGCCCGGAGGGTTACAGGTGAAACGGAGGGCTGCTGAATTGAATCGCAAACTGGTTGGAAACAGGACTTATCATGATTACGATTCCTGGGTCCGGGTGATGCGAGAAGGCGGACAGGACTTTCGTTATATTCTGGACTGGGTCAGTTGTTTTGCACTGGCGGTGAATGAAGAAAACGCTTCTTTTGGCCGGGTGGTGACGGCGCCAACAAATGGTGCGGCGGGCGTGATTCCGGCTGTTTTGCAGTATTTCATCACGTTCATGGACGGCAACCGGGAAGACAAGATCATCCAGTTTCTGGCTACAGCGTCTGAAATAGGCAGCATTTTTAAGAAAGGAGCTACCATCTCTGCAGCGATGGGCGGGTGTCAGGCTGAAATTGGCGTTTCTTCGGCAATGGCTGCGGCAGCCCTCGCAGAATCCATGGGCGCAACGCAAAAGCAGAGCATCATGGCGGCAGAGATTGCCATGGAGCATCATCTCGGAATGACTTGTGATCCAATTGGCGGGCTTGTGCAGATCCCCTGTATTGAGCGCAATACGATGGGGGCCATCAAAGCAATCACGGCCGCCCAGTTAGCGATGCAGGGAACCCCTGATTTTGCGAAGGTTTCCCTGGATGTTGTTATCAAAACGATGTGGGAAACGGCCATAGATATGAGCCATAAGTATAAGGAAACAGCGGATGGGGGATTGGCCGTCCATATTCCCATTTCGCTGCCAGAGTGTTAAGGTTTGTTAACGTCTCTAAAAAACGGTTCAAATGGTCAACAATTAACCTTTGAACTTGTCATATGTCGAATTAATTTGCAGCGTGTTTGATTAAAGTTTAAACAAGCACCAACTTTCTTTGGAAATTTGTAACCCATGGCAGAAACTGCTTCAACAACACAGAAGAATCCGTTTACGAGGATTTTAAAAGTACTCAAGCTGGAAAAACAGGAGATCACCTCCATATATTTCTATGCTATCCTGAGCGGACTGGTGCAGTTGTCCCTGCCACTCGGTATCCAGAGCATCATCAGCTTCGTATTGGGGGGCTCCATATCCACCTCCCTCATCGTATTGATCGTTCTTGTTGTGCTGGGTGTCCTTTTCAATGGATTTATCTCCGTGCAGCAGATGCAGTTGATTGAAAAAGTACAACAACAGTTGTTTGTACGTTACTCATTTGAATATGCGCATAAGATTCCACGCCTTGATCTGAAGAGTGTAGACAAATACTATCTCCCGGAATTGGTCAATCGGTTTTTTGATACGATTTCTCTTCAGAAGGGTATTTCTAAGTTATTATTGGAGATCCCAACGGCAACCATTCAAATTATATTCGGGATGGTGTTGCTTTCTTTTTATCATCCTGTTTTCATCATCTTCAGTCTTATCCTTATTTCCCTGGTGGGCTTGATCCTTTTTTATACAAGTCCCAAAGGTATGGCTACCTCCATCCAGGAGAGTGATTACAAGTACAAAGTGGCTGGTTGGTTGGAAGAGTTGGCGAGGGTGGTGCGCTCTTTTAAGTTTTCCAAGGGGAGCTATCTGAACATGCGTAAAACAGACCAATTGGTTGCTGGCTATCTGAACGCCAGAACATCGCACTTTAAAGTATTGAGATTCCAGTATTGGACACTGATCAGTTTTAAAGTACTGATCACGGCGGCGATGCTCATCGTAGGTAGCATATTGCTGATCAACCAGCAGCTTAACCTCGGTCAGTTTGTTGCGGCTGAAATCGTAATCCTTTTGATATTGAATTCCGTCGAAAAGTTGATTCTTCACCTGGACAAGGTGTATGATGTTCTCACATCCGTGGAAAAACTGGGCAAGATCACGGACCAGCCGGTAGATGAAGACGGGAAGATCATGTTTCCGGAGCGTAACCAGGGTGTAAACATACAGGTACAGCATCTAAGCTTTGAATATAATGAGAAGCCGGTACTAAGGGACCTCAGTTTCGAGATCCTCCCCGGTCAGAAAGTTGCGGTGATGGGTGCCGATGGATCCGGAAAATCTACCTTACTTAGGGTGGTCAGTGGTGCATATACAGATTTCAAAGGAGGAATATTGATCGACAATATACCGCTTCGCAACTATCATTCAGACTCTTTAAGGGCAAAAACAGGCATCCTTTTAAGTGCGCAGGATATCTTTAATGGGACGGTACTGGAGAACATCACGATGGGTGACCAAAGCATCGAACCAACCCAAGTTATGTTACTGTCCGAAAAGGTAGGATTGAAAGATTTTCTTGAAGAGCAACACGATGGGTTTGAGACAGAACTTGACCCGGTAGGCAAGCGGTTATCCAGAACCGTTATTCAAAAGATACTCCTGCTTCGTGCGCTTGTAAACGAGCCCAGGTTATTGTTGTTGGAAGAACCCTGGACTGGGTTTGAAAAGCAGATGGAGTTACAGATCAAGAGTTATTTATTGAATCAGAATGAATGCACCATCATGGTGGCCACCAATGACGCGGAGTTTGCGGCGAAATGTGATGTGGTGTTATATCTTGTGGATGGACAATTGCGAGACAACGGGAATGATCATCAAATAAACAGGAATTAATTTTACAGCATGGGCGTTGATTTTATAAACAAGGAAATGGAGCCGCAATGCCGGGAACTGGAGCTGAAATCCTATGATAATATCTATATGGTTGGCCGAAAAAGCCAGGTCAGGAAATGGGTATTTGGATTTTTACTTTTCCTGGTGATCATTTTGTTTTTACCATGGACACAGAATATCCGCGCCCGCGGTTCTGTGACCACATTGCGTCAGGAACAAAGGCCACAGCAGCTGCCCACCGTGATTCCGGGAAAGGTGGTGAAATGGCATGTGAAGGAAGGTGACTTTGTGAAAGAGGGTGATACGCTTGTTCAAATCACGGAGGTAAAGGACGATTATTTTGATCCCGAACTTTTACAGAGAACGCAGGAGCAGATCAATGCAAAAGAGCTTGCCGTAGAGAGTTATGAAGGTAAAGCCCAGACTGCTGACGTGCAGATTGTGGCACTCAGGCAAGCCCTGGATTTGAAAGTGGCTGAACTAAACAACAAGATCGGCCAGCAAAGAATGAAGATCCGGAGCGACAGTATGGAAGTGATGGCAGCAGTCAATGACTTCAACATCAAGTCTGATCAGTTCAAGCGTATGAAGGTTATGTATGATTCAGGTGTCACTTCCATGGTACAGTTGGAACAGCGGAACCAGGCTTTCCAGGAGTCATCGGCAAAACGGACCAGTGCTGAGATCAAGCTTGGCAACGCCAAGCAGGAAATGTTTCGTCTTCAACTTGAGCTGAATGGTGAGATCCAGCAATACAATGAGAAAATCTCCAAGGCGCAAGGGGATAAATTTCAGTCGCTCTCCCAGGTACAAGCAGGTGCGGGGGATATTGCAAAGCTGAAGAACCAATATATGAACTATAACGTTCGCAGCGGGCTATATACTTTGCGGGCACCACAAGCGGGGCAGGTTGTACAAGCCAAGAAATCTGGTATCGGTGAGATCCTCAAAGAGGGCGATGTATTGGTGGAGATCATTCCGCAGGACGTTGAATATGCTGTAGAAATGTTTGTAAAGCCTGTGGATTTACCTTTATTGAGTAAAGGCCAGAACGTTCGTTTTTTGTTTGACGGATTTCCTGCGATTGTGTTCAGTGGATGGCCTCAGGCTTCTTATGGAACATTCTCCGGAGAAATTGCTGCCGTGGAAAGTTCTGTGGCCACCAATGGTATGTTCCGCGTACTGGTGAAGGAATCAAAAGGTGAAAAGCCCTGGCCAAAGCAGTTAAAGATGGGTGCAGGTGCCCAAGGCATCGCGCTGTTGAAAGATGTTCCCGTGTGGTATGAACTGTGGCGGAACATCAATGGCTTCCCTCCGGATTATTATAAGTCGGAGAACACAGAAGACCAGAAATCAACTGCGGGAAAAAAATAAGTTTACGATGAGATGGTGCCTGTTTATTGTAGTCTTGTTTTACTGTTCTTTATCCCACGCGCAGGATACCACCCGAACGCTGTCTGAATCAGAGTTCCTGAATATAGTACGGGCTTATCATCCCATGGTGAAACAGGCTAGCCTGATGGTAGAGCGTGCCCAGGCGGATCTTACTGCATCAAGGGCAGGCTTTGATCCGGCATTTTATGTTGCGTCAGACCGCAAAACCTTTGACGGAAAGAACTATTACAACTACGTGAACCCTGAGCTGAAGATTCCTACCTGGTTTGGTGTGGAAGTAAAAGCCGGTCTTGAAAACAATTCAGGTTCATTCACAGATCCTTCCCTATCCCTGGGCAAGTCCAGTTATCTTGGTGTTTCCGTACCCGTGGGAAAGAATTTGCTGATGGACAAACGCCGCGCTGCGCTTCAACAGGCAAAGATCTTCAGGGAACAATCTAAAGTGGAACAGTCGCTGGCCATCAATGACCTTCTCATTGACGCCGTTGATACCTATTGGCAATGGGTACAGGCTTATGAAGTGTATCTCGTTCTCAATGAAACCGTGCGTGTGAATGAGGAGCGACTCAAGTTTGTTAAAACGGGATGGCGCCAGGGCGAAAGGCCAGC
>JBKCVJ010000139.1:0-7074 GCA_046317915.1 Sphingobacteriales bacterium | reverse complement strand
AGGATTTTATATCCATGCCAAAGCGGCGGGGCACTATGTGAATTCTATTTTGGCAAGCCAGGATGCTAAGGCAAAAGGATTCGACGAAGCACTGTTGAGCGATATGAACGGATACATAGCCGAAGGACCGGGCGCTAATGTATTCTTTGAGAAAGACGGTGTAATATATACACCCGCTGCAGGAAATATACTCACTGGAATCACGAGAGCCACGGTGTTGGAGATCTGTGCTGAGCTTGGCATTCCTGTTGTAGAAAAGCAATGCACCCAAGAAGAATTGTTTACGGCAGACGCAGCATTCTTCTGCGGAACAGCAGCTGAAGTGATTGGATGGCAATCCATCGATCAATATCAGTTCCCACTCGCGTGGAACGAAAGCCTGGGCAGACAAATACAGGTTGAGTATAAAAATAAGGTAACAGAAAAGCAGACCGCTGCAATTAGTTTATAGTATGGAATTGAATAAATACAGTAAGGTACTTACACAGGATGTGACCCAACCGGCAGCGCAAGCCATGTTGTATGGTATTGGTCTCACGGATGAGGATATGAAAAAAGCGCAGGTGGGTATTGCCAGCATGGGATATGATGGCAACACCTGCAATATGCACCTCAATGATCTGGCGGCATCTATAAAAAAATCAATCTGGGCCAATGACCTTGTGGGACTAACCTTCCACACCATCGGGGTGAGCGACGGGATGAGCAACGGAACACCCGGTATGCGTTATTCACTGGTGAGCAGGGATATCATTGCAGACTCCATTGAAGCCGTTTGTGGTGCGCAATATTATGATGCATTGATTACAGTACCGGGATGTGATAAAAACATGCCGGGCTCAGTGATTGCGATGGGCCGTTTGAACAGGCCATCCATTATGGTCTATGGTGGCACCATTGCACCGGGTCATTACAAAGGCCAGGACCTGAATATCATTTCTTCATTTGAAGCACTGGGTCAGAAGATTGCGGGGCAATTGAGTGATGGCGACTTTAAAGGTATCGTCATGAATTCCTGTCCGGGCCCCGGCGCCTGTGGCGGTATGTATACGGCAAACACGATGGCATCGGCCATTGAGGCATTGGGTATGAGCCTGCCCTACTCTTCTTCCAATCCGGCGATCAGTCCGGAAAAACAGAAAGAATGCGAAGATGCAGGTAAAGCGATCCGTCTGTTGTTGGAGAAAGACATCAAGCCCAGTGATATCATGACGCGCAAAGCATTTGAGAATGCGATCCGTATCCTCTTGGTGCTCGGTGGTTCAACCAACGCAGTGCTTCACTTGATTGCGATGGCGAAAAGTGTTGGTGTGGCCTTGACCCAGGATGATTTCCAAAAGTTCAGTGACATTACACCGTTGATTGCAGACCTGAAGCCGAGTGGCAAATACCTGATGGAGGACCTGCATAAGATCGGCGGTGTTCCAGCAGTGATGAAATACCTGTTGAAGAAGGGCCTGTTGCATGGGGACTGCCTGACGGTCACTGGAAAAACCATCGCTGAAAATATGGAGCTGATTCCGGATCTGGATTTCGAGAAACAAAATATAATACTGCCCCTTGAGCAGCCTTTGAAAGTAACAGGGCATTTGCAAATTCTCTACGGCAATATAGCAGAAGGCGGAAGTGTTGCGAAGATCACGGGTAAGGAAGGCGAATACTTTGAAGGTCCGGCCCGCGTATTTGATGGCGAGCAGGAACTGATTGCAGGCATCAGCAGTGGAAGGGTGAAACCAGGTGATGTAGTGGTGATTAGAAATGTTGGACCCATAGGTGCACCGGGCATGCCTGAAATGCTGAAACCCACGTCTGCAATTATTGGTGCAGGGCTTGGAAAATCTGTGGCGCTGATTACGGACGGACGATTCAGCGGGGGCACGCATGGATTTGTGGTAGGGCACATTACACCGGAGGCGTACAAAGGCGGAAACATCGCCATTGTACAGGATAATGATGTGATCAAAATCGATGTGATCAACAGAACCATTGATGTGATGATCAGCGAGGAAGAGATTGCTACACGCAAGGCTGCGTGGAGTTGTCCGCCCCTCAAAGCAACCAATGGTATTCTTTACAAATATGCAAAACAGGTCAGCAGTGCAGCAGAAGGTTGCGTGACCGATGAGTTCAATTAAATAAGAGATTTATGAATGCTGTAGACATCAGTTCGCAGGGAGCAGTTCGCAGTTCACAGGAGGAAAGCCAAGCCGCAAAGACAACTGTCAAAGTCACCGGATCAGTGGCTTTGTTGGAAGCATGTCTTGCAGAAGGCGTTACCACCATCTTTGGCTATCCCGGTGGCGCCATCATGCCTATCTATGATGCGTTGTACGACTATCGGGAAAAGCTGGAACATATTCTTGTTCGTCATGAGCAGGGTGCAATACACGCTGCGCAAGGGTATGCCCGCGTCAGCGGTAGAACCGGAATTGTGTTTGCTACCAGTGGACCTGGAGCAACCAATCTTGTTACTGGTTTGGCAGATGCGATGATCGATTCCACACCATTGGTGTGCATCACCGGCCAGGTATTTGCGCACTTGCTGGGGACAGATGCTTTCCAGGAAACCGATGTGATCAATATTACCACACCTGTTACCAAATGGAATTACCAGGTAACGGACGCTAATGAGATCCCGTCTGTGCTTTCCAAAGCGTTTTACATTGCCAAAAGCGGAAGGCCCGGACCCGTATTGATCGATATCACGAAGAATGCGCAATTGCAATTGTTTGACTATGGAGGATATGAAAAATGCAATCACATCAGGAGTTATCGTCCTAAGCCAGTGGTAAGAAAGGAATACATCGATGAAGCGGCCAAGCTGATCAATGAAGCAGAAAGGCCATTTGTGATCTTCGGGCAAGGCGTTATCCTTGGAAGAGCAGAAAAAGAATTCAAGGCCTTCATTGAAAAAGGCGGGATACCAGCGGCATGGACCATATTGGGATTAAGTGCATTGTCAACGGACCATCCGCTGAACGTGGGGATGCTGGGCATGCACGGAAACTACGGCCCCAATGTGATGACCAACCAGTGTGATGTACTCATTGCAATTGGAATGCGGTTTGACGACAGGGTGACGGGGCGTTTGGATAAATATGCCAAGCAGGCCAAGGTGATCCACCTGGATATCGATCCTTCGGAGATCGATAAGAATGTAAAGGCAACGGTGGCCGTATGGGGTGATTGCAAAGAGACTCTTCCCTTATTGACAGAGAAGATAGAAAGTAAAGTGTATCCGCAATGGTTGCAAAAATTTAAGGACTGTCAGCTTGAAGAAGAAAACGTAGTGATCAAAGAAGAGTTGAATCCAAGTATAGAGACCATGTCCATGGGCGAAGTGATCCGGACATTGAATGAGCACACAGGTGGCGATGCTGTGATTGTGACGGATGTGGGCCAGCACCAGATGGTGGCTTGCAGATACGCACAGTTCATACAAAGCAAAAGCAATATCACTTCCGGCGGATTGGGAACAATGGGCTTTGGATTGCCTGCGGGTATTGGTGCAAAATTTGGCGCACCGGATCGTACAGTGGTATCGATCATTGGCGACGGCGGCATCCAGATGACCATTCAGGAGTTTGGTACCATTATGCAGTCCAATGTGAACCTGAAGATCCTCATCCTGAATAATCGGTTCCTTGGCATGGTGAGGCAGTGGCAACAATTGTTCCATGAGCGCAGGTACTCATTTGTGGATATTCAGAGCCCGGACTATGTACAGGTAGCCAAAGGCTATGGTATCGCAGGAAAATCTGTAGACAAAAGGGAAGACCTTGCAGGGGCCGTAAAAGAAATGATTGACCATCCCGGCGCTTTTCTGCTGGAAGTTATGGTGGGCAAAGAAAATAATGTATTCCCCATGGTACCGCAGGGATGTGGAGTGAGTGAGATCAGATTGAAATAGTTAATTGTTATCCGTTAGTGGTTATTCAAAACATAACAACTAACTAATAACCCAATAACATTAATAAATGAAACAAGAATACACGATAACAGTATACACAGAAAACCAGATCGGTTTGCTCAACCGCATCGCGATCATGTTTTCCAGGAGAAAGATCAATATCGAAAGTCTCAACACATCCCCGTCAGAGGTTGAAGGGATTCACCGGTTCACCATCCTGATCCATGAGGCTGAGGATGTGGTTAAAAAGCTGGCAAGGCAGATCGAAAAACAGGTGGATGTGCTCAAAGCATATTACAATACCAACGACGAGATCGTTTGGCAGGAACTGGCTTTGTACAAAGTACCTACAGAAGTGATTGCAGAGAAAGCAAAAGTGGAAAGGCTTTTACGGGAGCACGGTGCTCGTGCGGTTGTGATCCGCAGGGACTATACCATTTTTGAAACCTCTGGACATCGCGAAGAAACCGATAAACTCATTACGGTGCTTGAGCCCTTCGGGCTGATTGAATTTGTGCGAAGCGCAAGAGTGGCCATCATCAAGAACAGTGCAGGATTTCACGAAAAGCTTAAGGAATTTGAATACAGAGAACCAGGCGAGGATCTGGTAGAAAATGAATACCTCGCCAAGCAACAGGAAGTATTCAGCATGTAATCAGCATAAAAACAATCATCATTTTAAAAAAAACAAATATGGCAAAGCTCAATTTCGGTGGTTTGGAAGAAAATGTGGTGACAAGGGAAGAATTTCCGCTCTCAAAAGCGCAACAGGTGTTGAAGGATGAAGTGGTTGCAGTGATCGGATATGGTGTACAGGGTCCTGGTCAGGCATTGAACCAGAAAGAAAACGGCATCAACGTGATTGTGGGTCAGCGCAAGAACTCCAAGAGCTGGGATAAAGCGGTGCGCGATGGATTTGTACCGGGCGAAACCTTGTTTGAAATTGAAGAAGCGCTTGAAAAAGGAACCATCATCTGTTATCTGTTGAGCGATGCTGCGCAGATTGCCATGTGGCCCACGGTGAAAAAACACCTGACACCGGGCAAGGCACTGTATTTTTCGCATGGCTTCGGCATTACGTATAATCACCAGACGGGTATCGTTCCACCTGCCGATGTTGATGTATTCTTAGTAGCCCCCAAGGGATCAGGGACATCATTACGCAGGATGTTCCTGCAGGGACGTGGATTGAACAGTTCCTATGCCATCTTTCAGGATGCCACCGGAAAAGCATTTGATCGCGTGGTGGCCCTCGGCATTGCCATCGGTTCAGGCTACTTGTTTGAAACAAACTTTAAAAAAGAAGTATACAGCGACCTCACCGGCGAGCGTGGTACCTTGATGGGTTGTATCCAGGGCATCTTTGCAGCGCAATACCAGGTGCTGCGCGAAAGAGGACATTCCCCTTCCGAGGCCTTCAACGAAACAGTGGAAGAACTGACACAGTCGCTCATGCCACTGGTAGCAGAGAACGGAATGGACTGGATGTATGCCAACTGTTCTACCACAGCACAAAGAGGTGCTTTGGACTGGTGGAAAAAATTCAGGGATGCCACGATGCCCGTGTTCAATGAACTGTATGACAGTGTGGCCGCAGGTAAAGAAAGCCAGCGCAGCATAGACAGCAACAGTAAGGCAGACTACCGCGAAGGACTTGAAAAAGAACTCGCAGAGCTCAGGGACAGTGAGCTGTGGCAAGCCGGTAAAACGGTTCGCAGTCTTAGGCCAGAAAACCAGGCATCAGCATCTGGAATCAAAGTGCCCGGAGCAGAAAAAGCAAACGCATAATGATACACAACACCACGCAGTTGGCTATGGAATTGGGCTTTGACTTTAACGGAGCCCTTGATACCGTAAAAAAGGTAGCTTATAAAACGCCGCTTACGTTTAACCTCAATCTTTCCAGGAAGTATAACTGTAATGTATACCTGAAAAGAGAGGACCTTCAGGTAGTAAGGTCGTACAAGCTGCGTGGTGCATACAATATGATGAGTCGCCTTGCGCATGACAAACTTGCCAAAGGGGTGGTTTGCGCAAGTGCGGGCAATCATGCACAGGGCTTTGCATACAGCTGCAAAAAACTGGGCGTTAAAGGTGTCATATTCATGCCCGTCATCACACCCAAGCAAAAGATAAACCAGACAAGGATGTTTGGCGAAGATGCCATCGAGATCCGTCTGTCTGGAGACAACTATGATGAATGTGCCGTTGCTGCAAAAGCCTATACTCAGGAAAATGGCATGACCTTCATCCCTCCTTTTGATGATATACGTATCATAGAAGGCCAGGCAACCGTTGGTCTTGAGATCCTTCAGGAACTTCAGCATGTGGATGCCATCTTTCTGCCCGTGGGTGGCGGTGGGTTGTCGGCCGGCGTTGGCCTTGCCTTCAAAACCTTCTCACCCCACACCCGCGTTATTGGGCTGGAGCCGGAAGGCGCACCATCCATGAAAGAAGCGTTCCGCCATGGACACCCCGTGACCCTTGACCACATAGATCGATTTGTGGATGGCGCAGCGGTAAAACGCGTAGGCGATCTCACCTTTTCCATTTGCCGGGAAGTGCTGGATGATATGCAACTGGTACCGGAAGGAAAGATCTGCTCTACTATTCTTCAACTGTATAACCAGGACGCCATCGTGGTTGAACCAGCAGGCGCCCTGTCTATTGCAGCACTCGATGATTTCAAAGAACTTATCCGTGGTAAGAATATCGTATGCGTGGTTAGTGGAAGCAATAACGACATAGACAGGATGCCTGAGATCAAGGAAAGGTCCTTACAGTATGAAGGATTAAAACATTACTTTCTGATCAACTTTGTACAGCGTCCCGGTGCATTAAAAGAGTTTGTCAGCGATATCCTCGGACATACGGATGATATCACAAGGTTTGAATACGTACAAAAGACATTGAAGGAAGCCGGCCCAGCGCTTGTAGGCATTGAATTACAAAGCCGTTGCGATTATGAAATATTGATATCCAAGATGATAGAGCGCGGTGTTGACTATAAAGAGATCAACAAGGACGATACCCTTTTCAGTTACCTGATTTGACAACCAACAACAACCACATGAAAGCTGACCAGTGAAGTAAAAAATCACTGGTCTTTTTTTGTGCTTGAAGAGAAAATGTAGTTAATCCACATTTATGTACAACACAGTTGA
>JBKCVJ010000138.1:0-7313 GCA_046317915.1 Sphingobacteriales bacterium | reverse complement strand
TCTTCCGGCTGGATATATCCTACGTCGTTGATATTGGGGCTATACGTCAGCGCTTCACCCCAATGCAGCATGGCATTTTCCGGATCAAACTGCTGGGCCTTTACAAATGATGCAAGGGCTTCAATGATGTGAAAGGAATAGTACATGTTCATGCCCTGATCGAAATAAATCTGGGCACTATCGTTACTGCTCACCTGCCAGTGGTGTTTGCCGGAACCAGGCAAGAGGCCGATGCCATCAATCACCAAGGCCCTGCTGCGCTCTGGGAAGCAGGAAATGGCGGTTCTTTGCTTGGCGTAGATATCTATTGCAATTTCCGGCTGTTTCTGCTTTGCCAGCAAGGTCAGGATCAGCACCAGCAAAGGCAATAGGAACATCTGCTTCATAGGATAAGGTATGCAAATTCCATAGAAAGTAAAAAGTTGTAAGCTGCGAACTTTGCGACCTATGCGTCCTGCGAACTAGAATTCAACTACAGCATATGCTTTGTTATTCGCATAAGGGCCGCCGGGATGATGGGCTGAATAATCAAGGTTGAGCCAAAACTGTCCGCTTTCTTCGCGGTAATACAGTCCATTGAAATTCTCCTGAGGGAACAATTGCATGATGGCATCCTGAATCTTCAGGAACTGCTCCTTGTTGCCACAGTACAATTCAGGATACACATGATCTGTGGTCAATACCATCCGGGTTTTTGCACCGATGGCTTTCATGGCAGATATCATCAGGATGGTGTGGTCATCACAATCGCCGGACATCCCATTCTGAATAGTCTCGGAAGGCGTTGCGTAATATTCATCCCGCATGGGATCCGGCACATAACTAAAGTGGCTATTGATTTCCTTGAACAGGGAAAGATATCTGGCCGTAGCGCCGTATTCCCGGTAGGCATCGGCAAAATGCTTCACGGAGTGCGTGACCGCATAATTTCTGACGAGGGAATCTTTGAAATTGATTTTTGCCTTCATCCCCTTCACCGCTTTTTCTACTTCGGAATCAAAGAGGGAAGGCTTGATGAGGAAAAGGTCCTTTTCCTTTTTCTCCCGGTTGCTCCAGTTCTTTTCCACCAGATTCCGGTAGTCCATCATTACGCTGGATACCGTGTATGTGTTGGTCATGGTGTTGAACAGCATGATCAGCATCACCATGATGAAGCTGGATATGATCAGCGGCTTGAACAACCACATGACGAAACGGACAAAAAGGCCTGCGATAAGAATGGCAAGAATGAGGTCAACATTATACCCTCCTATGAGCATGGGAGGGATCACCCGGTTGAGGATGGGCGCAAGCGGAATGATCGTCAATACAGCAAGGATATGCAGCAAGACATCAAACAACACCTTATATTTTGTTTGCCACGTTTCCATACGGATCTACTTAAAATTACAAACCCCTGTCCACAATCCGAAGCCATAGTTTTGTGAAATTAATCCACAAGACTATTCATACTCATCGTCCTCAGACTTGAAAAAGAAAGTACTGTTATACGCCACCTGCCAATCCTGCACCTTATCATCGCTCAATAATTCAATGATATCATGGATGGGGTCCGATTTCCGTTTCCATTCCAGTTCCTCCTCATTCGTGTAGCAGGACATAAATACACAGTGATCGCTTACCACACTAATCTTTACCAGGCTGATCTGCGAATCTTCTTCCTCTTGAATCAGGTAATAACAGCCAGCCTCCAGCAATGCATACGAATACATACACCTACATTTAAATGAATAACAATAAAGTTTTTCCAGAAACCTGGTCAATAATGGGTAGTAAGCCTAATGGGGGTAGTAAGTTTGGCTAAGCGGGTTAGAATCGTTCATAGGAGGATTGATTCGAAATTACGAATTCTTTGGGTTCCTGCAAGGGGTAAAACCCCCGATCCCGGCGGTTTTTTGGCCATTTGGCCTACCGTGCGTTGAAAATCAATAATTTACATCCGACTCACACCCTGTGGAAAATTGATGGCCGGTAGTCAGCAGGGGTATGCCCGGATTTATCCTACATTCGCAAACTTTGAAATCTGATATGGCTAAGGAAAAAGAAACCTCCCTTTTTGAATATACGGAAGACTCGATCAAGAGCCTGGATTGGCGTGAGCATATCCGCTTGCGGCCCGGTATGTACATTGGTAAACTTGGCGATGGCAGCAGCCCTGACGATGGCATTTATGTACTGGTGAAAGAGGTGATGGACAACTGTATTGATGAGCATACGATGGGGTATGGCAAGCAGGTGGAGCTCATGATTAAGGATAAGATGGTTATGGTGCGCGATTACGGCCGGGGTATTCCCCTTGGCAAGGTGGTGGATGTGGTGAGTAAGATCAACACCGGTGCCAAATATGATTCTAAGGCATTTCAGAAGAGTGTTGGTTTGAATGGCGTAGGTACCAAAGCAGTCAATGCACTATCTACTTATTTTAAGGTTACCTCATTCCGGGATGGCAAGGAAAAGACTGCCGAGTTTGATAAAGGTATTCTTACCAAAGAACACAAAGAAGCGGCCAGCAAAGAGTCCAATGGAACCCTGGTGACTTTCTATCCGGACGATACGGTATTCCGCAACTATCATTTCATCCCCGAGTTCCTGGAAAACCAGATCTGGAACTATTGTTACCTCAACGCCGGACTGGTCATCAATTATAATGGTCAGAAGTTTATCAGTAGGAATGGTCTGCTGGATCTGCTGTCGAGGAAAACAAATGAAGACGAGATCAGGTATCCGATCATTCACCTGAGAGGCGAAGACATTGAGATTGCTATCACGCACAACAATGAATACGGCGAGGACCTCTATAGCTTTGTCAATGGTCAATATACGACACAAGGGGGAACCCATGTGGCGGCCTTCCGCGAAGGATTTGTAAAAGTCATCCGCGAGTTTTACAAGAAGGACTATGAAACATCAGACATCCGCCAGTCGCTGGTAGCTGCCATTTCCGTTCGGGTGCAAGAGCCGGTGTTTGAATCACAGACCAAGACCAAATTGGGTTCGCAAACAGTGTTTGAGGGCGGCCCGTCCATGAAGAATTTCATTGGCGATTTCCTCCTGAAAGAACTGGATAACTTCCTGCACAAGAATTCAGCCGTTGCAGATGCATTAAGACGCAGGATTGAGCAAAGTGAAAGGGAACGCAAGGATATGGCGGGTATTAAAAAGCTTGCCAACGAGCGTGCCAAGAAAGCCAACCTGCATAACAAAAAATTAAGGGACTGCCGGATACATCGTAACCAGGAACCTCCCGCAAAGAATAAAGAAGAGTTCATTGCCCTGCAGAATGAAACAACGATTTTCATTACGGAAGGCGACTCTGCAAGTGGATCCATAACTAAATCGAGGGAAGTGGAAACACAGGCCGTATTCAGCCTGAGGGGTAAGCCACTCAACTGTTTCGGGCTCACCAAAAAAATTGTATATGAGAACGAGGAGTTCAACCTCCTGCAACATGCATTGAATATCGAAGAAGGAACAGAGGGACTGCGCTATAGCAATATTGTCATTGCAACAGATGCAGACGTGGATGGCATGCATATTCGTTTGCTGCTGATGACTTTTTTCCTGCAGTTCTTCCCAGATCTGGTAAGGGATGGACATGTATTCATTTTAGAAACACCTTTGTTCCGTGTCAGGAATAAGCAGGAGACCATCTATTGCTATAATGAGCAGGAGAAACAACAGGCGGTGCGGAAGCTGGGCGAGAAAGCAGAGATCACCCGGTTCAAGGGATTGGGCGAGATCTCTCCGGACGAGTTCGGGAAGTTCATTGGCAGCGATATGCGTAAACAGCCGGTGATCCTTGAACAGCATACCCACATACAACAATTGCTGGAGTATTATATGGGCAAGAATACGCCGGAGCGGCAGGAGTTTATTGTTTCTAACTTAAGGGTGGAGTTGGATGAGGTGGAAGGAATTGCATTAACAGCTAGCAATTAACAATTGATAATTGGCAATTGACAATTGGCAATAGTTTTTGGAATGTAGACTTTAGATTTTTGATTTTTTAATTGGATTATGGTTCACATTGTTTTTAACAGCGCAGATGTAGAAGTTTTGCAGAAGGCCATTGAACTGGATGAATCCATGGCGGGAGAGGTACTTGAGATCAAAGATGATTATGCCGTGGGACCCATCGCTGAACTATATACCCATGAGGGCAGGGCCGCAAGAAATGAATGGTGGAAGCAGGTGCTTTCCGGCGGTGATTATGACGGCCTTGTAGAAAAGGGCACCGTCAATGATGAAGCAGTAGTTGAATCGCTAAAAGCTAAGCTGGATGCTGATCCTGAGGAGTTCGTCTGGATCTGGGCGGCACAGAATAAACATGATGTTTGTGGTTATTACTGGCTGATGTCGCAGTTAAAAGACTACCAGTCGAGGATCTGCATCCTTTACCTGAACAACCTGCCATTCATCAACGATAAAGGCCAGATCTTTTATCCCGAGTGGCTGCATGTGATCCCTCCAAAAGAATTCCTAAAAGCTAAAAAACTGGCCCGTCCCATCACCTTGTCGGAATTTGAAGTGGACCCTGATGAATGGAAGAAACTGCAGGGAGAGAACAAGATGGTACGTATCCTGGAGGGAGGGAAAAAGCTGGCCCAGTACGATGAAGATTTTTATGATGCAGACCTGCAAAAATTTATTACCGGTGAGTGGCAGAAAGGTTCCAAGATCATTCATCAATTCTTACATAAGAATAAGCATACTACCGGTGATGCCTACCTGCTGTGGCGGCTGAAGCATATTGCCACTCAGCGTCAACTTGATGTTCAAGGAGAGTTGAAGTCCATGAAGGATTTTGAAGTAAAGCTCACCAATTCAAACGTGGCCACAACATAGATAGTATGATTGCTCCTAACGCATTGCCGTATTACCACATTACCACATTGTCAAATTGCCCACATGGCTGCTGCTAAAAACAAGATAAACGACGTGAACACCATTGAAGCAGGTGTTCACGGACAATATAAGAACTGGTTCCTGGATTATGCATCCTATGTGATCCTGGAACGTGCCGTACCGGCGGTAGAAGACGGACTGAAGCCGGTGCAACGCAGGATTCTCTTTGCGATGAAGGAGATGGACGATGGCAGGCTGAACAAGGCTGCCAATATCATCGGCCAGACCATGCAGTATCATCCGCATGGTGATGCTTCCATTCAGGATGCACTGGTTAATCTCGGTCAGAAAAACCTGCTCATCGACACCCAGGGAAACTGGGGTGATGTGCGTACTGGAGATGATGCTGCTGCGCCAAGATACATCGAAGCACGACTGAGTAAATTTGCTCTTGATGTAGCTTTCAATGCAAAAACGACAGAGTGGCAATTGAGTTATGATGGGCGAAAGAAAGAGCCTGTGACGCTTCCGATGAAGTTTCCGCTTGTTTTGGCGCAAGGCGCGGAAGGCATTGCGGTGGGCCTTTCAACCAAGATCCTGCCACATAATTTCTGTGAGCTCATCGATGCATCCATCAAACATTTGCTGGGGAAGAAGTTTGAACTCTATCCGGATTTCCAGACCGGCGGTATGATTGATGCCGATGCATATAATGATGGTAAACGCGGTGGTAAGATCCGATGCCGCGCCCATATTGAGGAGCTTGATAAAAAGACCATCCTGATCCGTGACGTGCCTTATGGGGTAACCACTACGCAGTTGATGGACTCGATTGTAAAGGCAAACGACAACGGCAAGATCAAGATCAAGAAGGTTACCGATAATACAGCCAAAGAGGTAGAAATTGCAGTGGAGCTTGCTCCCGGCATTTCTCCGGATCAAACCATTGATGCACTGTACGCGTTCACGGATTGTGAGGTGAGTATTTCACCCAATACCTGCGTGATCGTAGACAATCGCCCCATATTCACTGGTGCAAGTGAATTATTGAGGCTTTCTACAGACAAGACGGTTGAACTGCTTAAGCAGGAACTGGAGATCAAGCTGGCGGAACTGGAAGAGAAATGGCACTATACTTCACTTGAGAAAATCTTCTTTGAAGAGAAGATATACAAGGAACTGGAGAAGAAACACAACAGCTGGGATAAAGTACTGGAGGCCATTGCAGATGCCTTCCAGCCCTTCCTCAAGAAAATGAAAAGGGACATCACCCGTGACGACATCCTTAAACTAACGGAGAAGCCTGTACGAAGAATATACAAGCTGGATATCGATACCCTGAATGAGCAGATCCGGGGGATAGAAGCCGAGATCAAGGATACCAAACACCACCTGAAGAACCTGGTGGATTATGCTGTGGCTTATTTTGAAGATCTCCTGAAAAAATATAGTAAAGGTCGTGAACGCAAAACCGAGATCCGTCCATTTGATGTGATCCAGGCCAAGTCTGTAGCCATCGCCAATGCCAAATTGTACGTTAACCGTGCGGAAGGTTTCATAGGCTCAGGACTCAAGAAGGACGAGTTTGTGGTGGATTGCTCGGATCTGGACGATATCATCGTATTTACCAAGCGCGGCATCATGAAAGTGGTGAAGATGGGCGAGAAGGTCTACATCGGCAAAGACATCATGCATATTGCCCTGTTTCAAAAGACCGATGAGCGCATGACATATAACATGATCTATACGGATGGCGCTACAGGGGTGTCTTACGCCAAGCGTTTTAACGTAACAGGTGTGACCCGTGATAAAGAATATGACCTTACGAAAGGCTCAGACCGAAGCAAGGTGAACTGGTTTTCGGCTAACCCTAACGGTGAGGCAGAATCGGTAACCATTGTGTTAAGTCCAACCTGCCCGGCGCGTAATAAGCTCATCGATTTTTATTTCGAAGAACTGGACATCAAGGGGCGCAGTGTACTGGGTAACCAGGTGACCAAGTATCCCATTAAGAACGTGAAGCTCAAAGAGAAAGGGAAATCTACCTTGAGCGGCCGTAAGGTCTGGTTTGACGACAGCATCGGGCGTTTAAATACCGAGGAGAAAGGAGAATACCTGGGCAGTTTTCAGCCGGAAGACAAGATCCTGGTGTTTTATCACGATGGTACATATGAATTGACAGACACTGAACTAACGCAGCGTTTCAATGCGGATGAGATCATTGAAATAGAGAAATTCAATCCAGACAAAGTGATCACGGCTATTTATGCCGATATAGAAAAGCTTCAATTCAATGTGAAGCGATTTAAAATTGAGACACAGACCCTTGGCAATAAATTCATCTTTATTAAAGAGGGGAGCGATAATTACCTTGATTCCGTAACCACTCATCCGGAACCTGTTGTATTGGTGAAAAGCGGTCGTGGTGCGCAGGCAAGGACCACGAAGGTGAAGGTCAGCAATTTTGT
>JBKCVJ010000137.1:0-12585 GCA_046317915.1 Sphingobacteriales bacterium | reverse complement strand
TGATCTGGTATTTTTTGACTACCAGCAAGGCCGTGGAAGAGAAGGACCCAGGCAGATCCTGGAAGGGTTCGCAGGTTATCTGCAAACAGATGGATATAGTGTCTATAACAGCATCACTGAACATACTGATGCCACACTGATTGAATATTTCGCACCTATCTGACCCACCTTTTCGCTAATGATTTGCCCCCGGTGTTTCGCTAATTACCTGACCCATGCGTTTCGGTAATTATCTGACCCGGAGATTTCATTAATTGTGTGACCCACCCTGTGGCCGGTGGATTTGACATAAAATCATTCGCTTTGCGGTTCTAAACGCTTCAGCGATATGTCAAAACCATTACGCATGCATCAGATTAGAAGGATTATTGAAATGCAAATTGAAGGCCGTGGTATTCGTTATACTACTCGTCTTAGCGGTCTGTCCCGCAACACTGTTCGCGAGTATCTGCGCAGGATCAACTGTAGCGGCACCGGCTTAAAGGAGTTGCTCGCATTGGACGATGAGTCGTTAGCCGCTGTAGTATATGTCCCGGCAGACGAAAAGGCGACAGCGGGGCGGTCCGTGGATGCCCGATATGACACCCTACAACATCTTTTACCGGGTTATATTGTTGAGTTAGGCAAACGCGGGGTTACCCGCCAGCTGCTCTGGGAAGAATATCGCAACTGCAACGCAGACGGCTATGGTTACACGCAGTTCTGCGCTTACTTAAACCGGCATATGCGGCCGGCCGAGGCTGTGATGCAATTTACTCATCGCCCTGCTGAGTCTTCGCAAATTGATTTTGCAGGAAAGAAGTTGGGTTACGTGGAAAAGTCCACCGGTCAATTTATAGCGTGTGAATCACTTGTTTGCGTTCTACCGTTTAGTAACTATATGTACGTGGAGTGCCTTGCTTCCGCAAAACAGGAAGACTTTATAAACGGCATGGTGCGGTTCAAAAGGTTCCTGGGTGGCGTAACAGCGTCTGTTAAAATGGATAACATGCGCACAGCTGTATCGCGGTCCAACCGCTATGAACCGCTGTTCGCAGAGGCTATGGAATACTTTGCTGCGCATTATGGCACAACAGCGCTTACTGCGCGCATCAGAAAGCCACGCGACAAAGCCAGTGTAGAAAAAGCCGTTGATCTGGCCTATCAACGCGTCTATGCGCCACTTCGTAACCATGTCTTTCATAGTCTTAAGGATCTTAACGCAGCCGTCCGGGTGCAGGTGGAACTGTTCAATAACCGGCCTTTCAAGAATAAACCGGGAACCCGTAAACTTCTATTTGAAGAGTATGAAAAACCCTTGCTGAAGTCGCTGCCCTGTGCTGATTTTTGCATCCGCCACACTACCGAAAGTAAGGTACAGCGTAACTATCATGTTATCGTTGGTGAAGACAAGCATCAGTACAGCGTTCCTTATACACTCATCGGAAAAAGACTGAAAATCATATACACCAGTGATATAGTGGAAATATATGACGGCCTGCGGCGCGTTGCCCTGCACACACGCAGCTACCGCAAAAACGGATATACGACCAATATCGAACACCGTCCCCCTAATCATAAAAAGATAATCGAACAGCGAAGCTGGGATGGGGACTATTTTTTGAAACAGGCTTCATTAGTAGGCCCGTCGGTACATGAACTAATCGCCCGCCTGCTGCAGTCAACAGGTTTTTACGAGCAAACATATAACAGTTGCTTGGGCATACTAAGACTTGAAAAGAAGTATGGGAAAGAGCGGCTGCAGGATGCCTGCAGCCGCGCATTGGGAGCGGCCAAAGTGAACTATGGCATTGTAGAAAATATCCTGCGAAATAACCTGGACAAACAAGCGTCCGAAGAACTTCAGATTATCCCAGATCACCATCAGATCCGCGGATCTGAAGCCTATCAATAATCAATCATTAAATACATGAACACATCAGCAACACTCGAGCAGCTCAAAGAGCTAAAGCTACAGGGAATGGCCAGAAGCTACGAAGCAGTGCTTCAACTTCCCGTCAATCATCATCCAGAAGGTCATGCCCTGATCGGGCAACTGGCAGAAGCAGAGAGACAAAACCGCACGCAATACAAAACACAACTCTACCTAAAGCTAAGCAAGTTGCGGTATGCCGGTACCCTTGAAGAAATATCATACGGCGCTTCGCGGAACCTCTCAAAAGAACAAATTGCTCAACTTGCCGACTGCACTTATATTGATCGTTCGGAAAATGTACTCATCAGCGGAGCAACAGGTGCAGGAAAGAGCTTCCTAGCTTGTGCGCTTGGTAACCAGGCATGTGTAATGGGATATAAAACCCTCTATCTCAATCTCAATCGGTTCACTGAAAAAATCACCATTGCCAAGTTGGAAGGTTCCTTTGTTAAGTTATTAAACCAACTGGACAAAGTGAGTCTTCTGGTGCTTGACGACTTTGGCCTTGCACCCATGGATCAAAATACCCGGTTGGCACTACTACAAATACTGGAGGACCGCTACAATAAAAGATCGGTCATAATCGCTTCTCAATTACCTATAAACAAATGGCATGAATACATTGCAGAACCAACACTGGCAGACGCAATAATGGACCGGCTGATGGCCAATGCACACAGGTTCGAACTTAAAGGAGAATCGCTTAGAAAAAAATCAGTAAAAGTTCCTGATAAAAACTAGCTTTAAATGGTCAAATCCTCATGGCTCAACAGGCGGGTCAAATCATTACCGAAATACCCGGGTCAGCGTTAGCGAAATAATCAGATAGCCGGATATCTTGAAGAGGTTCCCAAGGATCGTACACAATGGGAAGGCTGGTTGTTGAAAAGACAATCCAGGGAATTTTCTCCCGCTATGAAGAGATCGCTTGAGCAATGGTATGGACCAGAAAAGATTATGAAGGTGAAATATGCAGAAGCTTTTGAAATATGCGAATATGGAAAGCAACCCAATGCCGAAGATCTCAGAAAGATATTTCCCATGCTAGGTAAATAAAAACATCGGTACCTACGCAGGACAGGTAGGCACCCCCTGGTCGCGGCGTCTCAAGGTTCCCTTGACAGGCAACACATGGAAAGATTTTGATGCCTTGAAAGGAGATGAAATCTTACTAGCCATCGTGCCGGGGACGGGTAAGGACGGCGGATCCAATTGCGCGACGGTGAAGACTTTTGCAGGTTGGCAAGTCAACCGGAATTAGCGATGACTAGCAATTCTTGTATTCCTTATTTTAACGTTGGCCTAAATGTAACTGCTGTCCCATCTGGATGGAATACATTTGGTGTAAATCCATACTCTCTCATACCATCGTTAATCAACCAGCCACATCTATGACAAGTTTGACCGCAAGCCGCTTTTGAAATAAGTAATACTTGTGGTTTTTCACCTTTTGCCAGTGTTAGATCAAGAAGTTGTCTTTCTGCATGACCTTCTTTCGCTACTTCCACCAGGCCAAGGTTCATTAATTCTTTATTTGCGGGTTTCATACCAAAGGACTCCAATATTTTGATTTGTTCCTTGTCAAGTGGGCCTCCTCGTACGGCGTAATAAAGTCCCTTGTCTGTTTTGATCACTGCCACGGTCCTCATTCTTTCTGCAATTGGATTCCATAGCTTTGTAAGCTTATCTAATTCCCTTAGACCCGTTCCCAGATCACCATTGTTCAGGGAGTCAAGTAAGTTTTTGGACTCGTCAGCTTGAGCAATAACATCATCTGCCGCCCGTCCATACAAACCTGGTCCGCTTCCTTTTTTGACGATCACGGGAAGAATACCTCTTAATGCACCTTCGAGGACCACAGAAGATATATCGGCTTCTTCGTCGCTCTTTACACCTGTTGCTACGCTAACGCTTGTCAAGGTCCATTGAACAGAACGCCTTGCCATAAAGGCAAGAACTGCTTCTCCTGCAAATGCATATGCTGCTGATGCCACAAAGGGAGCAGCCATTGCAACACCTAAAGCAGCTACACCCACTTTATCCGATTCTTCTTTTTCTCTTTGGTAAGCCTCCTTCGCTTCCTTTCTATACTCTTGTTCTAATTCTCTTGCGTTTGATTTTTTTGCTTCCGTAGCGGCATCCAATGCTGTTTTTACAGAGTGGTATTTTTTACTCAGGTCTGTATTGAATCTCATCTCCGGCATTTCTATATAGTTACCTCGACTATTCTTTTCATCTGATGGTTCGGTAAAAGCAGCTCTTTCATTTTGCAGAGTTTCATGAGATTCAAGACTATTTGATTCTTTTTTTTGTTCTTCTATTTTAGGCGAAGTAGCTTTTGCCTTGTCTCCTGCGGATTGATCTTTAGATTTACCATTTTTGAGATCGGTTTCCAAGTCCGGGGGAGTTTTAGCTTTGGGCGTATGGATACCGATATCCCAAAGGCTACTGGATTCCAATGTATCGCTCCAATCATTCAGGTTATTCTGAGACGTTTGCCTCAATTGATTTTCAATGGTTGGACTTTGCAATTGTTGATAAACATTTCTATCCGATGGATTGTAAGGCAATTGCTGAAAATGATTACTGCCATCAAAGACGTACACAAGGCTAGAATAGTCCATACTACTGATTTTAAGACACCCGAAGCTGTTCACTGCCGATTCTTTTTACTTCTAGTTTGGTGAATACTTTTTGAAGAAGCTTAAATTCAATCCATTCGTATTCAGTATTGGGATGATATATGTTATTTGCAACGTCATTTGGATTATTATTTGGGTGAATGAACTGCGATGGGCTATTGACCAGTACGGCATTTATATCCAAAGTTGCTGTAAGTCTCTTTATTTCTGGTCCTGGCATTTCAAAAAGATGAAAATCAGAACACTGATTTATTAGCTCTGTCAATGAATTGAATACAAAAGAAGACTGAATGGGTTCGAGTAAGTTGATTGCTCTTAGCAAAGGACGTCCGATATTTTCATTTACCAAGGGAAGACTTCTCTCCGAGACGTAGGAATCTTCAAAAACTTTTGCCTTGAATAGGATTTGAAAATTCCTGATGTTTTGTTTATTAATACCCTTTATTGACCTTTTGGCGTCAGCTTTCAGCATCTGTCCACCATTTGCAATAACTATCGTATCGGTGCCATCATTCAGTATGATCTCAATTTTATAGTGAAAACTATCTGGCGGTGCGAGCTTTGCTGAGGCCAGTTCCCATGCAACATCAACAATCGACAAAGCGGAAGGGAAATTGTACACCCTGCTTTTCCAAATACATTCTTCTTTTCCAGTTGAACATATGACTGGAATACCATCAACTTCTAAAATTCTGCCATTGATCAACTCCCCCTCGCGGAAATCAAGATGTCCGGCGATATTATGTACCCTATGGCTAAATGGATCTGCAAAAAGACCTGGAAACATTTCTTTCATCACTATCACTTGAAACAAAGGCGCATTAACCGGACTTGCGGGTTGCTGCGTTTCGTCAGACGGATAGGAAAACAAAGGCTGTAAATCATCTGCTTCAATTAGCAACTGAATACCGGATATTTCCAGTTGCTTGCCTTTTTGTAAAGGGTTTGTTTTGACCGAAACAGGTGCAACCTGTCCCAGGTTAGTTGTGCCCGTTCCTGGATCTTGGAAATAGGCTTCCAAACCAGCTAGTTGTATTCTATCAGTTATCATCTTTTATCGTTTCTTCTGTTAATTCAAACCAAAAATCTACCTGAATTGAGGTGGAGAATCCACTATTGAACCTTACCCTCAGGGAATCATCTACAGTTCTAAAATTCATTTTTGTGGCAGACGCTGGCAGGGTAAAATTCAAGGGAATACTACCTGTAATGATATCCTGTATTTCGTCTTGCCACAATACTTCTGCGCCGCGTACCCTTTCGGTGTCCCTACCGAGCAGCTCTCTTCTCGTTACTATTCTTTTTTGTTCAGCGTCATTCATTTCACTGTGAGAAAGGTTATTGTCATAACCTTCCTGTTTAGTGCGGTTAATTGAGTATTTCAAGTCTTGCCCCGACTGTGTAACCGTGCCAGCGGCGCCGTTAGTACTGGAGCGTAGTGCTGTTGTGAGATTTGAACTGATTGAAAATGATGCGCCGCCTGAAAGTGAAGGTATCACCGGGCTTGGCGCTCCAATTACAGCCGCCAAAGCAAGTGCACCTACTTCACTTAACCCTAATCCACCCCCACCGTTAATACCCATACTCACTCCATTTACCAATGCAAGCTTTGAAATCAGGTTATCAATAGCTACGCTTCTAATGTTAAGGGCTGAGTTCAAATTGGTTAACGCGCTGAGGTCCGTACCAAGGTCAACTTGAAGGCTATTTAATAAAAGATTGACGTTGTCTACAATTTCAAGAAAATAGGGCGGAATATTCAGTGTTTGATAACCTGGTAGTAGTGGTAAATTATTCTGGTTGAATCCAAACTTTTCAAATGGTTTCCAGATGCCACTATAAGTACCTCCTTGCAATTTGTTTTTGAAGATTTTATTAGATGCTGTGTCAAATTCAACAAGACGGCCGCCTGCCAAATTACCCACGAGAATCTGCAGTTGGTCCCTTAGTTTCTGAATTTGATCAAATGTTGGATCTAACAATGAACTGACTTGCTCCGTTCTGGTGCGGGTCTCCATACCCGAATAGGTTTCAAACTCCTCAAAATTAGGATCACCCTTTTCAAGTGTCCAGTTCACGTCTTTACCACTTTCCACGGTACGCCAGGCAATATTTTGATTGTCTATTTCTCTATTTTCAAAATTTATTCCACTTAGATTATCTCCGATAAATTTCTTGATTTTATATTTTTCATCTTTTTGTTTACTATCCCTGAAATTTTCTGACATTTCAAACTCAATGGCCCTCCTCCTTACGTTTTGGTGAAGACGCGCGCCACCTGTGTGCAATAAATCCAATAAACTCATAGCAGAGTATAGGATGTCTTTTGTTTGTCCCGCACTAACCCTGTCAATGCAAAAATTGAATCCTTCATTGCCGAGTTTTGAAAAATCATCTGCCAGTTCAGGACCAATTATCCGATAATGCATTGCTTTTACCTGTTGATTTTTAGCAGGTCTTGGCTGTATAGATACATGGGCAGAACGAATCAACTGTAGTGAGTATAAGGCTAATTGTCCGGGTTCCAAACCGGTATTAGTGAATTCAAGCGCAAAGTATTTTGAATTGGATATTCTGCGAAACGGTATGCCTTTCAGAAACTGTGAGAAAATCACATCCTGAAATTCTTCCACAGTAATACTAGCCAGAAGAGAGGCATACTTTGAATTAAGATCCACCGAAGCAGGTGAAACACCTTCTGCGGGATCAATTTCATAAATTCTCACTCCAAAACGTTCGCAAAAATTTATTTCAGTAGGGAGCGTAAGGTATATCGCCAGGATGTCTTCTAGTAAGTTTCTGTCAACTGCAGACATCTGATTATTTGTAATATTGAGTCCGTTGAAATTTGCCCATATTTCAGCAATCCTTTCTAAGGATGGATCTTCTGGCAAGAGTAAAAACAGGGCTTTTAGACCGGCTATGCACCGATCCATTTCTTCCCCTTGTTGAAGATAAATGGTAAGTTTTTCTCCGGGCTGCAGCAGGTCAGACACAAAACATTCTGTAAGCATTTTTTTCTTTTCGCTACTTGGTAATTCGCTCAGTTCCTGAGGGAGACTTAGGTTGTGGTAGGGGAAATTAATTTGTCTCCGTTGACCTAAAGCACTGTGCGCAGTATAAACCCAATAAACCCCCTCTGGATTCTCAAAACCAATGGCTTCTTCAAGCATCAACCGATAGGCTGCAATATTTTCGATTAATTGCTGATTTCCCGGATCATTTTCCAGCATAGCGGATTGAAAGGCGATGTTTTCTAAAATTTCTTCTTTGGTATATTTAGGTTGTTTCGCCTGCTTCTGTATAAAGAAGTATTCCCATTCAGGAAAAGCCCTGCGAAGTATATCTTCTGCAGTACTATCACCATTAATCTTAGGCGCGTGAGGGTAGATTGGTTTCACACCCAGAATACCTGAGTGTAGTCTGGCAGTACGTTTGGTTTGTTCTTTGTATTCAAAAAACCATAAATAAGGAATAGCAAAACCTTTAAAGCCTTCAATATGCAGCGGGCCCTGCAAGTTTTCTTTGTGAGTATCTAAATTGATGATTTTAGGTATGAAAGGCAAGTCAGTGATGGTCAATAAAAATACATTCGTTTTTATTGGGTCAATGGTCAGGTAGTTAAGACCGCTATGGGATAGTATCTCTTGTCTGGTATATGCATACTCTGCATCTATAAATTGGCTTCTGTGGAACCCTGTTAATTCTTCTAATGACTTTCCTTCAAAAGAAGGTAGGGGGGTTAATCTGATTTCTCTTGGCAGTCCAAAATTTCCAATGGTCATTCCCTCAACTGTATGTTCAATTCTGCTTGAAATGTAGGGATAACCGTTAAAGCAAATTCCTCCCACCAAAACTTTTTTCTCCAGTAAAATGATAAATGAATATGATCGGTCCGTTCCGGAATGCATGTGACTATCAGGTGTCCATGCTTGCCGTGAGAAAGGATTGATTTTCATTTCTTGAAAGTCATCTTCCGGAAATCCGTAAATAGAAACAACACTTTCAGATAAAGGGAATGGAATGTCAGATGGATCCTTAAATAAGTCCAGAAAGCCCGACGCATTGGCATCATTAAATGGTAAGCTATTGCTATCAGAAATGGGCATCGTATCCATACCTTCCACTGGGTGGTATCTAACACCGTCCTTGATGATATCTGGTAAATACTTTGCATAGATTTCGTCATTAACTGCATCTTGAATTTCCGCATGCTTACGAGTGGCAATCATTAATGGACCACCAACTTTTGGATACGGAATAATGTCTTTGATGGGAATCGATGCACCTACAATTGTCCGTAGCGGGTAAAAATTATTTTTTATCATCTAGTCAATAGTTTGCTTCTTAAAGTTTTATATAGACTTAACTACATAGCCGATGGCCATGGAATAAATGGTAACTAATCAGAGCAGTGTGAAAGGTCTCCTACTATCGAAAGAAGCCCAATACGCTAGGTCAAAGGATTATAAGGCTTTGTAAGCTTTTTGAGGGATGCGAGTTATACTCTAATATAGTAAATAAATTAGATTAAAAAAAAATTGAATTGTTAGATATTGAATTGAGACAGGTAAAAAGGATTGATATTAAAGGTCGTTGTCATTTCAACTTTTATGATGTGTTTAATTTTTACATTTGTTTTTTATATATTGATTTTTGAATTTTTATTTTAAATGAGGCTCCTCGTCATCCGCTTTTCTTCTATAGGCGATATCGTACTCACCACCCCTGTGTTCCGCTGCATCAAACAGCAGATCCCCAACGCGGAGATCCATTTGCTGACCAAACATAAATTCCGCGCGGTCTCGGAAGCCAATCCGCACATTACTAAGTTTCATTACTTCAAGGACGATCTCAAGGAAGTCATTGACGCTTTGAAAGCCGAAAACTTTGATATCGTCATCGATCTACATAAAAATTTTAGATCCTACCGCGTGCGGATGGCCCTTGGTAAAAAATCATACGCCTACAATAAACTCTCCGTAGAAAAATTCCTGCTGACAAAGTTCAGGATCAATAAAATGCCTGACCGACATATCACGCAGCGTTCTTTAGATACCGTGTTGCCACTGGGTGTGAAAGACGATGGGGGCGGACTGGAACATTATATTCCCGCAGGCATAACGCTGGCAGATAAGCCACTACCCTCGTTTACAAACAATGGATACATCGCATTGGTGATCGGGGCGTCTTTTGCAACGAAGAAACTTCTGCCGGAAAGACTGATAGCGTTATGCAACTTGATCAAGCATCCAATTATGTTGGTGGGAGGACCGGAGGATGAGGGAGTAGGGAGTAGGGTTGAGGGAGTAGATCCGTCAAGAATATTCAACGCCTGTGGCCCTTACAATTTGCATCAGTCATCATTGATTGTCCGTGATGCAAAGTTTGTCATCTCACATGATACAGGCATGCAATACATCGCTTGTGCATTTCAGAAACGCGTGCTCGCCATCTGGGGTGCTACCTCACCCAAGCTACAAGTGGAACCTTACTATGGCTCGGAAAGCAAAGTGCCCCATGTCAATTGCCTCTTGCCTGACCTCAAGTGTCAACCATGTTCAAACTATGGCACAAAAAAATGCCCCGAAGGGCATTTCAATTGTATGATGCAGTTAGACCTCCAGGCCATTGCCAACAAGGCAAACAGCTGGTGGACCGAATTATAAAGTCTTCAACACATCGTTCATACTCCTTACGGCATCGGCACTCTTCGCGAACAGTTCTTTCTCTTCATCGTTCAGATCAAAATCAACGATCTTCTCCCAACCATTCTTGCCGATCACAACAGGTACACCCAAACAGATGTCTTTCTGTCCATACTCACCATCCAGTGCTACACAACAAGTGAAGAGTTTTTTCTCATCACGCACAATGGATTCAACCAATGCTGCTCCGGCCGCACCTGGTGCATACCATGCAGAAGTACCGATGAGTTTGGTCAATGTTGCACCACCTACCATGGTATCTGCAACCACGGCTTTCTGCGTGTCTGCATCCATGTATTTCGTTACAGGTGTGCTGTTCCAGGTAGCGTGACGGATCAATGGGATCATGGTGGTATCACCATGGCCGCCGATCACCACGGCATTCAGATCAGCCGGGCTGCAACCGAGGCGCAGGCTGAGTTGATATTTGAATCTGCTGCTGTCAAGTGTACCACCCATACCGATGATGCGGTGCTTAGGCAGTCCGGTTGAAGTGAGCGCGAGATAGGTCATGGTATCCATCGGATTACTGATCACGATGATGATGGCATTGGAAGAATGCTTGAGGATATTCTCTGCAACACCTTTCACGATGCCTGCATTGGTGCCGATCAGTTCTTCCCTGGTCATGCCCGGCTTGCGGGGAATGCCCGAAGTGATCACCACCACATCAGAGCCAGCGGTTTTAGTATAGTCGTTGGTGCTGCCCGTGATGCGCGTATCGAAACCCAGCAGGGTAGCGGTCTGCATCATGTCCTGCGCTTTGCCTTCGGCCAGTCCTTCTTTGATGTCAAGCAATACCAGTTCATGGCAAAGCTCCTTACGGGCGATATTGTCGGCACAAGTAGCACCCACGGCACCTGCACCTACTACAGTTACTTTCATCGTGAAAAAATTTTAGCAAAAATAAGGAAATCAATTCTTCCCCAACGCTTCGAGAATCTTATCCACCTTAGTATCACCTTCAAAAACGGTGATCAGGTTGCGGTTTTTATCATACAGTGCAAGGAAAGGAGCGGAGCGCACGCGGTAGAAGGGACCGAAGAAGTATTTCACATCGCGGCCCACATGTACATTAGAATATTGATAGAGCTTATACTGCCGCACAAATTCTTTCATTTTATAGATGGGCTGGAAGGTGGCCATGATGATCTCCGTGTTGCGGAGTTCCGTCATGTTTTTGGTCATGAGGGAAGCCTGCTTTTTACAGTGCTCACATTCCGGACTGAAAAGAATGATGATAACGGGCACGCCTTTTTTAATATCCCGGGAGGAGTACCAGCTGGTGCTGTCTTCCTGCAGAATAGTAAAGCTGGGCAGGGACGGATACTTCAAATAAGGGGCATCCTGGTCCTGGCCATAGGACTCCACACACAACACCGTAAACAGGAACAGGGTAAAAATCTTCATCAAGAAGTTTTGGCAAAGGTATTCTGATTGCAAGAAAGGTGTTTACTAAAAAATTGCAAAAACGAGATGACATTAAATTTCTTTAGCTTTGCCGCCCTGACTTAACAAATCGCATTTATGGCAAATACATCGGAAATCAGCAGGGGTATGATCCTCAAATTGGACGGAAGCCTCTATACTGTGGTAGAATATGGGGAAAACAAGACCGCCCGGGCGGCTGCTAAGGTTTGGGCCAAGCTCAAGGGCGTGGATAACGCCCGCACCATCGAAAAAACCTGGAACTCAGGCGAGACCATCTTCCCCGTACGCGTGGAACGTAAAGACTACCAGTACCTTTATAAGGATGAAACCGGCTATAACTTCATGGATAGCGAGACTTTTGAGCAGATCGCTGTGGCGGAGAGCCTGGTGGATGCCCCCCAGTTCCTGGTTGACGGCCAGGGCGTTACCGTGCTGATCAATACTGAGTCTGACACGCCGATGTCTGTGGAGCTTCCGGATAAGATCATCTCTAAGGTGACGTATTCCGAGCCAGGCGTAAGGGGCGATACCGCTACCCGTACCCTGAAGCCCGCAACGGTAGAGACCGGCGCTACGGTGATGGTACCCTTGTTCGTGAATGAGGGCGATGTGATCCGCATCAACACCAAAACCGGGGAATATATTGAAAGGGTAAAAGAGTAAAATCACCTCTTTTTTTATAGAAATGGGCAGAAAATGGATGTTTTCTGCCCATTTTTTGTTGTTTTTAGGCAGAAATAAAGCATTGTGGATATGATACAATGCTTATCTTAGCCCCCGGCCGCAACCAAAACGATTTTTAAAAAAGCTTCCATGGATTTCAGACAAATTCAGGACCTGATCAAAATGATCAATAAGTCCAATATCGGAGAATTAACAATCGAAGAGG
>JBKCVJ010000136.1:0-11357 GCA_046317915.1 Sphingobacteriales bacterium | reverse complement strand
GTATTGCCGATGGGTGTCAGTGCGCCGATTCCTGTAACTACAACACGTTTTAAATTCATAAACAATTCTCGCCGTATGTGGAGTTATTTAGCGTGCTCCTCGAGATAGGCCACGGCCTGGCCTACAGTCGTAATGGTTTCTGCCTGCTCGTCAGGGATAGATATGTTGAACTCCTTTTCGAATTCCATAATGAGTTCAACGGTATCCAATGAGTCAGCACCGAGATCATTGGTAAAAGAAGCCTCTGGAGTTACTTCAGCTTCGTCAACACCTAATTTGTCAACAATGATCTTCTTAACTCTAGTTGCAATGTCAGACATGATTGTAATATTTGGTTAATACTGGCTGCAAAAATATAGTTTTTGATATAAAAACAACGCTTTGAAGGATTATTGATGTTTTGCCTCTATTTTTTGTATTTTTAGTGACTTCTCCGATATTTTTCTGTATGGCACTAAAGATCATCGAACATGGCAGCCTGGAATACGCTAAAATGGTGCAACTGAGGAACGAAATCCTCAGAAAACCCCTCGGATTACAGTTTTCAGACGATGAACTGGCAAAAGAAGAGAATGATATCCTGATCGGCGCCTTTGATGATGATGATATCCTGGCCTGTTGCATGCTTACCCAGGAATCCAAAGAAAAAGTCCGGCTACGCCAAATGGCCGTCCTCAACAACCTTCAGGGCAAGGGTATCGGTGCCACCATGATGAACTTTGCCGAAAATGTGGCCCGGGACCGCGGCTTCTACGTTATGTCTATGCACGCCCGAAAATCTGCCGTCGGTTTCTACGAAAAACTGGGCTATAAAATCAGCTCTGATGAGTTTACAGAAGTCACGATCCCGCATTTTGAAATGCAGAAAAAACTTAGATAATTTGCCAATTTGTTAATGCGGCAATGCGGCAATGGTGGAAGGCGCGCCTTGCGTAGCGGCGCGCCCGCAGTCACTCCGGGTGCTTCTGCGCAGGCCGGCAACGCACGGCCGCGCTTCCTACATTGCCGCATTACCGCATTCCCAAATTGCCACATTCTACTTAATGCCATCTCTCATATAGTGCCTCGCCACCTGCACCTGGTCACTATTCTCAAACACATCCTTCGGCAACAAGAAAAAAGATCTACCGTTGAAATACAAATGAAAAAACCCGGGCGTCTCCAACATATGACTAAACTCCCGCCATGCCCAGATCTTATGACTGATCGATGTCTCAATACCCATATGGTGCTCATCTAAAGACACCGTGAACTGATCCTTGAATGTTTTTGACCTCCTGTAGATCAAGGCTGGCAGCCAGATCCAGAAGGCCACCATCATCGAGATCCATAATACTGAACTCAGCAAAAATGGTAACGGTGTGATCAGCTTGAAATAAAATAATACCGCAGACAACAACGCAAAAACATTCACGAGGATGATCATGAACTTGATTTCCCGCTTGCTGATAAAATGATACCGCAATGCCTGCAGCACCTGCGGCTTCCGATATGATACGTTTACTTTCATTTTTGTTTTTTCAACTCGTTTTCGTGTACACTCCACTGACCCAACGCCTCGCCTTTCACGCTAAGAAAAGTTACCGTCAATCGACGGTCTTTTGCTTTTCCGGCAATGCTGATCCGGCCATAATTCTGCTTCTGATCAATCCCGATCACCCGGAATGGATTGTCTTTTTCATCGGCCCCAAATACATGCGTACCTGAAGTTAACGGAGACACCGTAATGTCATACATCGGATAGTCCGTCAACCCCTCTACTTTGATCACTTCAGAATGATGCCTGTCGCCAGTCAAAAACACCACGCCACTGATCTTCTCTTCCCTTAAAAATTGCATGAAGGGATGATATTCCGCCGGAAACCTGCGAAAACAATCAAACGGCGATCTCGGATTAAGGACCTGGCTGCCCGTAGCGATGATCTTGAATGTAGCGCTGCTTCCAACCAAAGCCTCACGCAACCATTGCATCTGCTTATCCCCAAACATCTTTTTCTCAGGATTGGGTTTCCCTGCCACCGAATCATCCCAGTTATCCGCACTCCGCCAGGTTCTGTCGTCAAGCATGAATATATCCACATCCCCATGACTGATCTTGGTATAAATGCCCTGGCCGTTTTCTCCATAAGAAGGATTGGCCCAATAGCTCATGAATACGCGACGGCTCTCTTCTTTCAAAACATATTCCGCACCGTAATCGTTCGGTCCAAAATCATGATCATCCCAGATGGCATAGTGCGGCATCTTCTTCCAGAAATCCTGCAGGATAGGCCTGCTGCGGTCATACTGCGCACGATTCCACAGCCCCCAAGCACTGGTATAATCCACTTCGCGGGTATACCAGTTGTCGCCCAACCACATCATGAACGAAGCTTCTTCTTTTGCCATTGTAGTATAGATTGATGAATCTCCGCCATATGGCCTGCCAGGCTTGTCGTACGGTGGTTGATTCATATAGGAACAGGACCCCGTGAGGAAACTGAAGTCCGGCACGGGTTTGCGCCACTGCCACAATTCCTTGGTTGTGAAACTACCCGTTGCAACTGCTGTATTATTAACCATCAACTGGTATTCATAACTGGTGTTTACTTCCAGACCTGGCAGCGTAAAATGGACAATATTCGATCCTTGAACAACCGCATCTCCGGCGATCTGGCTCAGCGCTGTAGCCTGTTTTGCCTGTTCCCCTTTTCTCCAGAATTTCAGTTGCGCTTTTGCACCGGGCTCCAGTTCCGCCCACACTTTAGCTACCCTGTAATCAATCTGTCCTAACATCGGACCGGCAACGAGACCCTTCCTGCCCTGCGCCGTCACTGCCACTACCAGAAAAACAAACGCTGCTGTTAGTAAATGCTTCATATTTTTATTATGTGTCCGGCAAATTACTTCATTGCACCTTTCGTCCCCTTCTTGGGGCCATCATTTTATGCTGGTTTTTGTGTGAAGCTTGCAATACCCCGCTGCCAGCACCAGAAAGGGCTATGTATTACTGGAAATCCGTTTACCGGCTAAACAGCAAGGAATCAGCCTTCATGGCCCATCACGGGATCAGCACCCTCTATGTGAAGTTTTTTGATGTGGCCGCCGATCCCCTTACTGGTAAACCGATACCCGTGGCCACTTTACAGCCAGTCAGCCTCTTCCCAGACTCGGTCAATATTGTCCCGGTTGTATTCATCACCCAACCGGCCATTCAACAAATGAAGGAGGCCGATGTGGACAGCTTCGCAAGCAAGATCAGCAAAAGGATCCTGCAGATCTGCGCCCACGCAGGGATCGCCCAAACCAAAGAATGGCAGCTGGATTGCGACTGGACGGAAAAAAGCAAGACTATTTATTTCCGGCTGGTGGATGCCGTAAAAAAGATCGCCCATCGGCAAAACATAAAACTCTCTGTGACCCTCCGGTTGTATCCATACAAGTACCAGACGGTGATGGGCGTGCCGCCGGCCGATAAAGCCTTGCTGATGTGCTATAATTTGGGGAACCTGACCCATCCTGCTACTACAAATTCAATTATTGATCCCGATGAAATGAAAAAATACCTGACCGTGGGCAAGGCCTACCCGCTGCCTTTGGACGCTGCATTACCATTGTTCAGCTGGGATGTCTGGTTTAGGGACAAAACCTATCTCGGACTGGTTTACCCTGCAGAACTGGACGGCATTGCCTGCCTGACGCAAACCGGAAACAAGCGCGTATTTACAAAAGACACCTCCATTAGCGGGCGGCTCTTCCTGAAAGGCGATTGGCTCAGGGAAGAAAGATCCGATCCGGAACAATTGGCGCAGGCCAGGGAGCTGATCCGCACCAGTCTGGGCGGGCAGGCCATTCAAAGACTTGCCCTCTTCCACCTTGATTCGTTAATTTTAGACAAATATGATCCCTATGCGCTGGAAGCTCTTTTTGGCCGCCATCCTTAATTTCTTTCTTATCGCTTTCCCATATAATATTATCGGTTGTGCAGGCTCCGATGATCCGTATGATTATTACACGGGATTTTTTGATTACCGACTTGGGAACAACAACAGTCTTCAGGCATTTTACTACACCTATGATTTTCTATGGAGCCGGGATGAACCCGTTGATCAATGGGAAGTGACCGCACGCGACTGGATAGACTATTCTGGTGCTCAGGCTTCCCCAAAAGAAGCAAAGGATCTCACTGGAAATTATACATACGCGCAATTGCAGGGCTTGTACACGCAAGCAGAAAAAGGTACAGCAACCAAACTCCCGGATTCGGTTATGCGTAACCGTTTGGTTACGGCGTTGGTAACCAACAAGGACCTGGAGGCGCTGGGTTATTTGATGTACTTGCGCAAGATTGAACCTTACGTGCAGGTGGTTGACAGTTGGGACCCCCCTGCGAAAGATATCAGTAAATCCAATGCCTGGGCCAACAATGGCATTAGCCTTTTCAATGCAGCAAAAAAGGATTTTTTCCGCCAGCGTTATGCCTACCAGGTTGCCCGATTGTATCTTTACGGCATGAATCCGGACGGAGCTATTCAGTGGGCCGATAAAGAAGCAATCAAGCCCATATCGCCTTCCATTCATGAACTTACCGAAGCCATCCGGGCCGGTGCCTTGTATCGCAGGGGCGACAAAGCACAGTCGGCCTACCGGTTCTGCCAGCTTTTCGCAGAAGGCAAAATGAAGAAGGTTTCCAATTACTACGGGTATCATGTGTACACCCATAAAATACCGACAGGACTGATATTAGGCTATTGCAAAACAGAGAAAGAAAAAGCCAATGTATTGGCCACTATTGCGATGGGGAATCCGTCGCTGGATCTTACCACACTGGAACGGATCAGCAGGCTGTCCCCGGGTGATACCTTATTGGACATGCTTGCGGTAAGGGAGATCAATAAGATAGAAGAAAAATACCTGAGCAGGAATATGCCCAGCAGTGGCGCCAGTTTCGCCTACAATGTCTATTATGAAGACAAGGATACGGTCACTTCCAAAGAAGTGAAAGAAACCGCTGAATGGATGCAGTGGATGACTGCACAAAAATCCACCCTGCACCCCGGATTGTATGCTACCGGTGCCGCCTACCTGCACTTTATCAATAAAGACTACCCAACGGCACGTCAATGGCTGCAGACGGCAAAGGAAAAAGGTGTTAAAGACGTGCTGGCGGATCAGTGGAGACTTACAGAGTTGCTGATCACGATCAATGAACAACCTTTGATAGACTCGGGATTTGAAGCCAAATTGCTTCCTTCCATTCAGTGGCTGGAAACCAAGGCTGTGGCGGATAGAAATGCGATGGGATATTATTCCGATGGCCCCTGGACGAAATTCTACCGGAACCTGATGAATTCGGTTATTGCACCCCGTTATGAAAAGCAGGGCGACAAACATAAGAAGACCCTCGCCATAGGCGCAGCAGAAAATATTCGCTCCACCACAGATAATGGGTACAGCAGTTATCAGGCACTTTCTACCCTCCGGAATTCCCTTTCTTCTGCTGATGCTTTGAGGCTTGAAGCGTATATGCGCAATCCATCTGCAACACCGTATGAAAAATACCTGATCAAACACACCGGTTTCAGCATCGCGGATGTGCAGGATGTGATTGGCACAACCCTGTTGCGGGAAGACAAACTGGATGAAGCATTGGTTTGGTTTAACAAGATCAATCCAAAATATTACAAGGAAGAACCCTATGCCACTTATATGGCAGCGAATCCTTTTGCGGACCTACTGCTTGATATCCATGCACCAACTGCACAGGACACAGTAAAATACTCCAAGGCTGATTTTACAAAAAAGATGATCGGTCTGAAGAAACAGTTTAATGAACAAACGGATCCCAATAAAAAAGCGAAGCTGGCTTATGAATTGGCAAAAGGCTATTACAATATGTCTTATTGGGGTAATGCCTGGCTGCTTGTAGCTTATGACTGGAGTGGATCCGAGGGCGATTGGGGACCGGACAAATCAGAGGCCTGGCACAAGGAATATTACAGCGCTTCAAGGGCTGAAACCTGGTTCCAGAAAGCACATGACCTGTACACCAATAAAGAGATGAAGGCGAGGTCATTGTTCATGCTCGCCAAGTGTGTGCAGAAAAAAGGAAAGCCATCGTACAAAACCTATAAAGACTATACCGCGTATGATAAAGCGATGGAAACTTATCAGATGAATATGATCCGAAATCCACTGTTCAAGGAGCTCAAGGCTAATTATGGAACCACGGCATTTTATAAAGAGGCGTTGAATACCTGCAGCTACCTCAAAGATTTCCATACAGGTAAAACCAAGATGCCCGGTAAATAAATACCGGGCATAAGCCTTAAGTCCAAACTATAAAACGATTGTTTACCTAACGGCCCGGCATGATTTATATCTGCCTGAAGCAGCTTCAGATGGGGATACTGACTTGCTGCAGGAAGAAGCCACGATCGTGATAACGACCAGAGCGAGAATCAACTTTTTCATGTTTTCAGATTTAGGGTAGATTTTTCGACTGTTTTTGTCTGTTATGTTCGGACTTAATAACGCAGACATCGTACCAAAAATTATTAAGGTGCGTACAAAATTCCTCAACACCCTGATTCTCAGAACAAAAAAAATCCGGTCCTAAGACCGGATTCTGTATTCAATGCCACATTACCGCATTGTCTAATTGTCCAATTGTCTAACTGCATCCCATTGAATTCCCACAGTTGAGGCACTTGTAACATGTGCCACTCCTTACCGTGATATGTCCGCAGGTGTTACAAGCCGGTGCATCAGACTGCATGCTCTTCATGAACTCCTGGGTACTGTTATCTGCTTTTACGGCAGCTGCACGCTGAACCTTAACAGCAGGTGTTGAAGCACCGCTGTTAGATGCTGCGGGAGCAATCACCCTTACGTCAGACAATTCAGGCTTGGTGTCAGCAATGGGCTCGTCCCATGCATCTGTACCGGTATTGCCGATCTCGGGTTTATCCAACACGTGCACGAGGTCAGTCCTGTTCAGGTATTCATACGCCAGGCAGCGGAACACAAAGTCAACAATGGAAGTAGTTGACTTGATATTTGGGTGATCCACCATACCCGCTGGTTCAAACTTGGTGAATACAAATTTCTCTACGAATTCTTCGAGGGGAACACCATATTGCAAGCCAACAGAAACGGAGATGGCGAAGGAGTTGATCAAGCTGCGTAATGTGGATCCTTCTTTGGCCAGATCGATGAAGATCTCTCCCAATGTACCATCAGAGTATTCGCCCGTGCGCAAGAAGATGGCTTGTCCATTGATCTTCGCTTTCTGCGTGAAGCCCCTGCGCTTAGCAGGAAGGGTCTTACGTTCAACGATGCGGGACAGTTGACGCTTCAGTTTGGTATCCGGAGAAGCGGTCATGCGTTTCTGCAGTTCTTCCAACAGTTCTTCCACAGTGAGTTTACCTACGTCAATCAACGGACTCTCTGCCACAACTGCTTCTTCTTTCGCTTCTTCATCTTTCGCTTTCTTATCGCTCTTGTTGCTCAGCGGCTGAGACAATTTAGAGCCGTCGCGATACAATGCACAGGCTTTCAGCGCAAGCTTCCAGCTCAGCATATATGCATCGGCAATCTCATCAATATTAGCCTCGTTAGGGAGGTTGATGGTTTTGGAGATCGCACCGGAGATGAATGGCTGTGCTGCTGCCATCATACGGATATGACCGTGTGCATGGATAAAGCGCTCGCCTTTCTTACCACATTTGTTGGCGCAATCAAACACAGGAAGATGCGCGTCTTTCAGGAAGGGTGCACCTTCAACGGTCATCGTTCCACATACATAGTCATTCGCTGCATCCATTTGCTCGCCAGTGAAACCAAGTGCTTCCAGCATACTCCAATTGGGATTGAAATACTCTTCAGGTTTGAACCCGAAGCGCTGCATACACTCTTCGCCCAGTGCGTAAACGTTGAATACAAATCCGATCTCAAAAGCAGACTTTACGGCTTCATCCAGCTTACGGATCTCATCGGCGATGAATCCTTTCTCGCTCAGTGTCTGGTGGTTGATGAATGGCGCACCATTGAAGCTGGCCGCACCTACTGCATATTTAATAATGGCATCCTGTTCTTTCGCGGTATAACCGAGGTTGCGGAGTGCAGAAGGAATGGATTCATTGATGATCTTGAAATAACCACCACCGGAAAGTTTCTTGAACTTAACCAGTGCAAAGTCAGGCTCAACACCAGTTGTATCGCAATCCATCACCAGTCCAATGGTACCGGTTGGAGCAATAACGGTGGTTTGTGCATTGCGATAGCCATATTTCTCACCCATTTCCACTGCATCGTCCCAAGCCTTGCAGGCAGCGGTCAACAGGTAGTCTGGGCAATACTGTGCTTTGATCCCTTGCGGTTTGATGCTCAGACCTACGTATGCATCTTCTGCATCGTAAGCAGCTGCACGATGGTTGCGCATTACACGCAGCATATCGTCTTTATTCTCTTCGTAGCGGGCGAAAGGGCCGAGGATCTCAGCTAGCTCTGCAGATGTTTTATAAGAAATACCGGTCATGATCGCGGTAACAGCACCAGCGATGCCGCGGGCCTCTTCGCTATCATAGGGAATACCACTCACCATCAGCATAGAGCCGAGGTTGGCATATCCGAGACCGAGTGTACGGTAGTCGTAGCTCAACTGTGCCACTTCCTTAGAAGGGAACTGTGCCATCAGCACAGACACCTCTAATACCGTGGTCCAGAGGCGAACGGTATATTCAAAGCCTGCAACATCGAAGCTGTTATCAGACTCTTTGAAGAATTTACGAAGATTGGCAGAAGCAAGGTTACAAGCCGTGTTGTCCAGGAACATGTACTCGCTACATGGGTTGGAGGCCCGGATGCGTCCACCTTGAGGGCAAGTGTGCCATTCATTGATGGTGGTGTCGTATTGGGTACCCGGGTCTGCGCAACGCCAAGCTGCATAGGAAATTTTATCCCAAAGGGCTTTAGAAGGAATCTTCTTCATCACCCTGCCATCAGAGCGGGCGGTAAGTTCCCAGTCTTCGCCTTTTTCCAGTTTTTCGAAAAATTCATTGGGGATACGAACAGAGTTGTTGGAGTTTTGTCCGGATACGGTGCGATATGCCTCGCCTTCATAATCGCTGGCATACCCTGCGGCGATCAATGCGCCCACTTTTTTCTCCTCCTCTACTTTCCAATCGATAAACAGTTCGATCTCCGGATGATCCAGATCCAGGCAAACCATTTTAGCTGCGCGACGGGTAGTGCCGCCACTCTTGATGGCACCGGCCGCACGGTCACCTATTTTGAGGAAGCTCATCAAACCTGAAGATGTGCCACCACCGCTCAACTTCTCCCCCTCACCCCTCACACTGGAGAAGTTAGTGCCAACACCTGAACCATATTTAAAAATCCTCGCTTCCCTCACCCAGAGATCCATGATGCCCCCATCATTCACCAGGTCATCATCTACAGAAAGGATAAAGCAGGCGTGCGGCTGGGGACGCTCGTAAGCAGAGGTCGATTTTTTCAAAATACCATCTGCCGCATCTACATAATAATGCCCCTGGGGCTTACCCTTGATGCCATAGCTCTCATACAGACCAGTGTTGAACCACTGGGGAGAATTGGGTACACAGGCCTGGTTTAGGATGCTGTGGACCAACTCGTCATAAAATACCTGCGCGTCTTCTGCAGAATTAAAATAACCATAACGCTCACCCCAAACCTTCCAGCAATTGGCCATACGATGCGCCACCTGCTTGGCCGAAGTCTCCCTTCCAAGCGAACCATCTGCCTGGGGAACACCCGCTTTTCGGAAATATTTTTGTGCCAGGATATCCGTGGCAATCTGGCTCCACTGCTTGGGAACCTCCACATTATTCATCTCAAATACGATCTCACCGCTAGGGTTGCGGATAACTGAGGTACGGTAGTCGTACTCGAACATGTCGAATACGCTGATATCGTCGCGGGTAAACTGGCGACGAAACTGAAGGCCAGTGGGGTTTTGGATTTTTTTGGTTGGCATTTGCGGCGCAGGTTTTATAGTTATGAAAATTAATGTCTTAACAATTCCTTAAAATTCAAGGGGAGACGAAAATAATTTTCATAACCGTCCCGCCAAACTCTTAAATATCAACAGCATGTGGATAAAGACGGTAAAGTGAAGCCTATGGTAAATCCCATGATTTATGCACCTTTTTTACCAATACGTTATTAATTTTTTTGGCTCGTATGGTAAAGATTACATAAGTACAGGAATAACCTACAGGAATAACCCCAATGTATCCTTAAAACCCTGATCTGGAGCGGATTTCGTCCATACTCTACCAATCCCTTCACACATTAGCCCGTTTCGCTTATTTTTGTTGCGGATGACGCAAAAGATTTACCAGGATATCACCAGGAAAAAACAAGCCGGCCACAGGTCATTTGCCGTCTTGGTTGACCCAGATAAGGTTAGCCCAAGCCAGATCCATGAGCTGTGTGGGTTGGCCGATGAAGCCAGGGTAGATTACCTCTTTGTGGGCGGTAGCCTGGTGGTCACCAATCACCTCGACGAGGTGGTCTCGAACATCAAAAAGGAGACGGATATCCCGGTGATCCTCTTCCCGGGCAGTCCGAGCCAGATCTCCCGATATGCCGATGCCCTCCTTTACCTTTCCCTGATCTCCGGAAGGAACCCGGAATTGCTGATCGGTCAGCACGTCATTTCTGCCCCGATGGTCCGGCAAAGCGGCCTGGAGATCATGTCTACCGGCTATATGGTGGTGGACGGCGGCGCTCCTACAACCGTTTCTTACATCAGTAATGCGGCTCCCATCCCGCACGATAAAAACGAAATTGCCGTCTGTACGGCCCTTGCCGGCGAAATGCTCGGCATGAAACTCATCTATATGGATGCCGGCAGCGGCGCCAGGCGCGCAATCCATGAAGACATGATCGCTGCCGTGGCCCAGCACATTTCCATCCCCCTCATCGTTGGCGGAGGCATTACCGATCCGGAAAAGGCCTACCTGAACTGCAAGGCCGGCGCTAATATCATCGTTGTAGGCAACGCCATTGAGAAAGACATGGGGTTGTTGAAGGAGATGAGCAGCGCAATTAAATTAGCCAATTAGACAATGCGGTAATGCGGCAGACGCTTCGCGAGGCATAGGGCATTGGGCACTGGGCATTGCATGCCTGCGCAGAACCACTCGGAGTGACTGCCGGCGCGCCGCTACGCAGGGCGCGCCTTCCATCATTGCCGCATTTACAAATTGTCTAATTGTCTAATTGTCCTAGTATGCTAACGCAAATAACACCCGCTGTTTACTGGCATTACCTGAATATACACAGACCCCGGCTTCTTCCTCACTGTTGAGCGGGATACATCGGATGGTGGC
>JBKCVJ010000135.1:0-2937 GCA_046317915.1 Sphingobacteriales bacterium | reverse complement strand
TGAGCGTTCCCCGAATAAGTTTCCAGGTACCCACAATTGGAAGAGACTCCGGCTCTTGCTTAATGGTTGCCGTGCAGCCGATTGCTAACAATACAATGAAAAGGAATACTCGCATGATTATGATTTTCTAGAGGGTTTGTCGTTATACTCATCGCACATGCCCAGCAGGGTTATCATCGTTTTCCAGTTACGGGTAGTAGCCGCAGATGCCAGTCGCTTTTCAAAAAAAGCATTGGAATACTTAGTATCACCGTAACGTTCCGGGAAATAAAGGTAAACCGAACCACCTACAACTTTAAACTCGTCCTTTCCGCTTTCAGGAATATTTTCTGTAAGTCTGGAAAAATCCAAAACACTGGAAAAAATAGTGACATAACATTTGGCAGGATCTCTACCGGGCATCGTGATAAATGGATTTACACTTACAATTTTGGTAAGGGACTCATGACTCTTTACGATCACTGATACGTCAAAACCGTAACGCGCTAAGATGGCTTTAGACAGCTTCAACTCCAAACCATTTAGGGACTTCGCTCTAAACACAACATTCCCACTCTGAATATAGGTTCTGACTTCCTTCAAACCTATGCCTTCGCAGAGGTCCCTAAGCGCTTCCATCTTGATCAGTTTCTGTCCGCTGACATTGATCCCTCTTAAAAATGCGACACCGGTTTGCATGGTTAAATCTCGCTGTTCAACCGCTTGTTTCCAAATCCTTGAAGAAGCTATTTGGGGATGATCGCCGTAGCCTCAATCTCAATCAGGATATCCTTGCGAAATAATCCTTTCACTTCAACAAGGGTGCTCGCAGGAGGATTCTTCATGTTCACATATTTGCTCCGGATCTCACGAAACAACGGAACGTTGGAGGCATCGGTTAAAAATATTCCCGTCTTAACCACATGTTGCATACTCCCGCCAAAAGACTGAAGGATCTGCTGTAGATTCAAAAATACCTGTTCTGTTTGCTTGGCAAAATCATTTTCACCAACCAACTGGCCCTTGGCATTCAACGGTACCTGACCTGAAATGATAAGCATTTTACTGTTCCCAAGATCCACCACCGCTACATGTGAATACCCGGATGGCTGTGACACCACCGGAGGATTGACGTACTGCACCAGATCCGGCTTCTTCTGGGCCTTAACGGAAGAGATGGACAAAGCCGTGCTGGAAAAAAAGAATAGCAGGAATGAACGAAAAAATTTGCGCATCATCTTTGGGGCTGAATGGCATTTGGAATAGGCGCCACATCAGACTTTCGCATCGGCACCACCATCTGACTGGTCATGGCTGGATTATTCCTGGAAGGCACCAGGCACTTCATCCTGTCTCTCGGCAATTGATGAATCACAAACCCATCAACGGAGTCAATGGCTACGCCTTTCCATGAACCATTGCGTCTGATCTCACTGAGCAGTTCTTTTGCAGAAAGCGAGTCTTTAAATTGGAGGTAGGGAATCTCTTTTGAAGGTGTGATGGTAATCACCCTGAACTCCTGCGAAAAAACTTCTGCAGACATGAAAAGGATGCCTACCAGGAATGTGTATTTCATAACAGCAAATTGTTACTGAATATACGCATCATTTTGCTAAAATCCTATACTCAAAACGCTGCTAATCACTCCGACTGCACAGCCTCCCATCCAATGATGGCGGCCTTTCTCTCCGCTCCCCAATGATAGTGACCAAACACGCCGGTGGATTGAATCACGCGATGGCAGGGGATCAGGAAGGCTACAGGATTGTCCCCTACAGCAGAGCCTACAGCACGTGAGGCAGTGGGTTGGTTGATGTATGAAGCCACCTGCCCATAGGTTGCTAAAGAACCAAGGGGAATTCTTAACAGTGCTTCCCACACTTTTAATTGAAAGGGTGTTCCCTTTAGATGGAGTTTGATTTCGGAGAGCCTCGACCAGTCCTTTTGAAAAATGAATAAAGCCTCTTGCTGCAGCATGTCCAGCATTTGCTCTATTTGGGCATTGGGAAATTTTTTCCGGAGCACTTCAACCCCTTCTGCTTCTGTTGCATGAAAGGCCAGATAACATATGCCCTTTCCGGTGGAAGCCACCAACACATGACCGAAGGGGCTTTCGGCAAAACTATATCGAATCTGCAATGCCCTTCCTCCGTCGCGGTATTCTGCTGGCGTCATCCCTTCAATCTGCATAAACAGATCATGCAATCTGCTTGTCCCGGAAAGGCCAGCCTCATCCGTGGCATCCGTCAATCTTGCAGAAGGGCCCTGCAAAACCCGCTTTGCGCGCTCTATACTTACGTACTGGAGAAATTTCTTTGGCGTTGTCCCTGCCCAAGCATGAAACATCCGCTGAAAATGGTAAGGACTCATATGCACTTCGGATGCGAGTACATCCAGATCAGGCTGCAACTTATAGTGTTTTGTAATGTAATCAATGGCCTTGGCAATGCGCTCAAAATCCACTTGTTCCTGGTTGTCCATGATACCCTGTTTTATACAAAACAACGAAAAAGGCTATGCTCCCGCAACCCGATTCTTGCGAAATATCAATCAGGTTGCTTAACCCACTGATCAAAGAAAAAGGAACGCGAATTTGCTTTTGCGTAGTTTCGGAAAACGCCATCGGCATCCTCGTTCTCCCTCAGGAGAATGATCCCCGTATCTTCTTCTGTAAAATCTGCCTCATAGTCCTTGGTTTCTTCAAACTTTAACAGCGCCCGCTGATAAACATCAGCATGTTTCTGCAAGCCAACAGCCTTCAAACCATCCAGAACATCGTTTCGAATGGTCCCAGCTGTGTTCAAAAAAAACCACTGGTGGCCTTCTTTAACAACATCATCCAAATAGTTATGTGCAGCATATGAAATAATTTGTTCACGGGTAAACTCCATGGCTTTATTTTGATACAACACCTCATCACCATGAATATCGATCCACCAGATCATCGGCAACGAAATC
>JBKCVJ010000134.1:0-6686 GCA_046317915.1 Sphingobacteriales bacterium | reverse complement strand
GATGCAGTAAGGATACTCAAGATGGGTAGTTCGTCTGCAGAGTTGGGTAACTATGTTAAAACGGGTGATTACCTCGCCGGTGAATTGACAAAGGTGATCAGCAAGGACGAAAACGGAAAGCAGGTGATTGAGTTCAAGGATAAAGAAGGCAAGGTAATCTTGAAGAAAGTGCAGATGACGGCTGCATTAGACAATGGCACCGGGAGTGGACCAAACGGATGGTTATGTACTTATTATATTTACGACGATTTTAATAACCTCAGGGGCGTTATTCAGCCAGTGGGTGTTAAGACACTGGAACAGAATGGATGGAACTTTACGCAAGTGATTTTGGATGAACAATGTTTTCGGTATGAATATGACGCGAAAAGGCGAATGATTATAAAAAAGGTTCCGGGCGCCAGCATGGTGTACATGGTTTATAATGTACGGGATAATATGGTAATGTCTCAGGATGGTAATCTACGCAACAACGCATTATGGCTTTTATACAGATATGATTCAAAAAACCAACAGATTGAGACAGATATTGCCATCATGCCGAATACTACTACAAGGTATCAGTTGCAGCTTGAAGCGCAGAATGTGGTGAACTATATTCCTTCACAATTGATTGCCTTTGATCCGCATATTCAGACATTTTACGATAACTACGACTGGATTATCAATTGGGTTAGTCCTTCGGTACTAAATGGGGACTACGACAATTCCGCAAATACCCATTTCAGTCAGAATGCTGCAATATGGCCCTACCCTGAGTATAACACCGTTGGAAACAAAGACCTGCGTGGTAAGGTTACAGGTACAAGGATACGTGTTCTTGCGACTGGTATGTTTTTGTATACAGTCAATATATACGATGATAAAGGTAGGATTATACAAGTGAAATCGACTTCGGTAAATGGTGGTGTTGATGTTGTCACTACGCAGTACGCATGGTCTGGTTTACCTATGCATGTGGTTCATCAAATGAAGAATAGTGCAGGAAACCTGGAACAATTGACCGTAACCAAAACCAGCTATACTCCACAAGGTCAGGTTGACAGGATTGAGAAAAGAGTTCAGCATCCCGCAGTGAACGGCGGACAACTAGGAAACTGGGTCACTATCGGAAAGATGGACTATGACCAGTTGGGTAAGGTGAAGACGAAAAGTGTAGGCTTCAATAGTACCACTAGTTCCTACTTGGAGAACTTGACACATGATTATAACATACGGGATTGGTTGCTGGGTATAAACCGAAGTTACCTAAACACCTCTACCTCTAATTGGTTTGGGTTTGAATTAGCATATGATAATCAGACGGGTTCTGCGCCGGGAAGTAGCTATGCTTCAGCCCAATACAACGGAAACATCAATGGCTCTACCTGGAAAAGCAAGGGTGACCTAAAGGTTCGAAGGTTTAATTACGAGTACGATGCGGCAAATAGGCTGACCAAGGCAAATTTTGGCCAATTCGATGGTTCTGCCTACACTACTAACCAAGGTATGAACTTTACAGTTGAGAACCTCTCCTATGACGAGAATGGAAATATCAAGAGCATGCGGCAGTATGGCTGGAAGCCTGGGGGTAGTTCGATGATTGATGATCTGGTGTATTCTTACAACGATGCGGAACTCAGTAATAAGCTCAGGAATGTAACTGACAATTCAAACAACCCTCAGACCAAATTGGGAGATTTTAGAACAGGACAGTGGTATCTCAACCAGATCGGTTCAAAAACAACGAGTACGGTAGACTATTTATATGATGTCAACGGGAATCTTACTCAAGATAAAAACAAAGCCATTCCTGCAAATGGAATAACCTACAATTTTCTGAATCAACCAGAGACCATTGTGGTATATAATGAAGCTGGGAATGTTAGGTCCATAGTTTACCAGTATGATGCGCTGGGGAACAAGCTGAAGAAAACAGTGAACGAGCCTGGTCAAACACCAAAAGTGACCATCTACCGGTCTGGAAGTGTATATGAGAACGATGTATTGCAGTTCTCGGCGCATGAGGAAGGCCGGTTCAGGGTAGTGCCGGCTAAACAATCAGTTTCGGCATATATAGCTTTTGACTATTTTCTGAAGGACCATTTGGGGAACGTCAGGATGGTATTGACTTCAGAGACGAAAACGGATTTGTATCCAGTGGCATCTATGGAAACGGCCCAAGCTACTATTGAAGAGGCGGTATATAGCAATCTTCCAAATACGCGCGTGGCAAAGCCGGCGGGATATCCAAACGATGGTTATACAACATCTAATGACTACGTAGCTCAAGTAAGGGGCGATGGGCAGAAGATAGGGCCATCCAAACTGTTGAAGGTTATGGCTGGTGATAAGGTAAATTTTCAAGTTAAAAGTTGGTATAAGCTGAATGGAGCAAATCCCGGCAATCCCAATAACCTGATTAACAATCTTGTCAATTTACTGGCAACAGCCATTGGTGGTCTGCCCGCTGCGAAGGGTTCATACAATGACCTGATTACCAACAATGCGCTCAATCCTGGATTGAACAGCTACTTGACTACCAGCAATAGTGCATACAACAGCAGCAAACCCAAGGCCTTTGTAAACTGGGTATTACTGGATGAACAGTTCAATCATGTTTCCGCGGGCAGTGGTTTTGAGCAGGTAGGCGATGATAACCAACTGACTCCGCACAGCCGTACAAATTTAACAATGCCCTCCAGTGGATATTTATATATTTATGTAAGTAACGAGACGCCCAATATCTCAGTGTTCTTTGACAATTTACAGGTGTCCCATGTTCACGGGCCAATGCTGGAAGAGACGCATTACTATCCGTTTGGGCTTACCATGGCAGGGATATCGAGCAAAGTACTCAATGGAGAGGTGGAGAATAAGAAGAAGTATAATGGGATAGATTGGGAGAATGATTTTGATCTGGCCATATACGATGCCTTTTACAGAGAACTTGATCCACAAACAGGAAGATGGTGGCAAATAGACCCTGTGACTAATGGATATGAAGAGTTTTCACCTTATGCTTCAAACTATAACAATCCAATTAAATTTTCTGATCCTTTAGGAGATGAAGGAACTGAAGGTGGCGGCGGATGTTGTGATTTTTTGAAAGATGCAGCTAATTTTATTGCTGGAACTGCAGTAGGAACTACGTTTGGCGTAGTTGACAATTTGACAGGAACAAACACCAGAGAGATGTTAGCTCCAATTTTTAAAGGAACAGGGGCGGCAGGTCATGGTTATAATACTGGACTTGGTATTGCAGACGCGGGATCTTTTGTAATTGGAATGTATGAAGTCGCATCAGGTGGAGCTGGATTGATGGGTTCTGGCGTTCTCGCACTTGGATCTGGAGGTACATTGGCACCCGCTGCGGCTGTAACTGCAACCGGGAGTTTAGCTCTTGGCGTTCATGGCCTTGGTGTAATGGCAAATAGCGTAGATAATTTAGCTAATCAAAGAGGGAGAGTTGATGCAAGCTCAAACTCGTCGGGGAAAGGTAGTAGAATTCCAAAAGTCAGAGAGTCAATAGAAACAGGTAAAAGGGCCCATTCTGACTTCAGTAAGAAATCAAGGGAAAAGGGTTGGCTCGTTAGTCCACATTTAGTAGATCCAAAAACTGGCAAGACGGTTATTCCAGATGCAGTCATACCAGGACTTGGCCCGCTCGAGTTGAAGCCAAATACTACTTCTGGACGTGCAAAAGGCAAATCTCAATTACCGCAATACGAGAGAGCTACAGGACTCAAAGGAAAAGTAATCACTTATGACCCTAAAAAGTACAAAAAGTAATTTTATTTTATTATGATTAGAAGAATTGGAAAATTCAGTTTATCTGTCCCGTTAGAATATGATTGTGTTGATGAAAATGATGAAGTAGTTATATTTAATGAAGAAAATGGAAGGGGATCAATAACAATTAGCAGTTATGTCGTTCCGAGTGAGTACCATTTCGATTTAAAAGCAGAATTGCTAGATTTTATTAATTCAATAGATCCTGACGTTAGGGTAGAAAAGAATTTGGTATCTGGTGATAGAATTTGGACAGACTTCATTTTTAAAGGAAAGTATTGGCTTATAAGTGTAATCTTTCGTAATAATGTTGCGGTATTCGCTTCTTACAATAGTGTTGATTTAGAAGGTAATGATGAACTTGATATTATCAAAAAAATTATAGATTCGATAGTTATTTAAATGAAAGAGTTAAGATAGCATTAGCAATATTGAAACTTTTGGAATTTCAATCAACATTTTCAGAAATCAGAAAACGTACTAGCTCTTATGAAATAGATTCTCACCTTCCCAATCCCTCCAATATCTCCACAACGCCCTCTCGCTGTAGAATGAGATAGCCGATGCGGTCATTACTAATGCCGTCTTTCAATTGATATGAGAACTCCAGGTCAAATTCATTGGCGAGGGTTTCAAAGTATTTAAAACTGATGTTGGGGTATGCCTTGAGGTCTTCGCCGATCTCGTAAAGGTGCGTGGACAACACAAACAACGCATGCCGGATATTGATCAGTCCTCGTATCACCGTAGTCGAACATTTCATCGCGTCCTGGATATTGGTGCCTTTGAACAGTTCATCAATCAGCACCAGCCACTTTCGGCCATCGTTGATCCGCACCACGGTATTCTTGATGCGCTGCACTTCGTTGTAAAAAAAGCTCTCGCCCTTGGCCAGATTATCCGTGACGTTGATATTCGTCAGAATACCATCGAACAAACTCAATGTCATGGACTTTGCCGGAACGCCAAGCCCGATATGTGCAAGGAAAATATTAAGACCGATGGATTTGATGAAGGTACTCTTGCCGGCCATGTTTGCACCCGTCAGAAAAATGAAATTACTATCGATGTTCATCTTAACATCGTACGGCACCGGTTGCTGTAAGAGCAAATGATACAATCCCTCGGCTTCAAAATAGGGATCTTCGGAATCTACAAAATCCGGGAACTGCAGGTGAAAAGTTTTCACTGCCATCGCCATGGAATACCAGGCATCAAACTGGCTGTAGATCTCTAACAATACTTCGGATGCTGGCTTGAAGATTGTATGAAAATAGTAGCCGTAATACACGGTTTCTGCTACTTCATATCTTTGATCCTTCGGTCTTTTCGCGATCTCATGGATGATTTCAAAATTCAACAACTTTCTCGCCCGTTCCAACAACTGCTGCATTTTTTTAGGAACATCCGTGCCGTCAAAAAGTGCAATCAGTTCTTTCATTGTTCGCACGAAGTCTGCAAAATGTCCGACAGAAAAATTGACGAGTGAATAGTCAGGGGAATGCAGGATCCGGTAGGTGTATGCACTGATGATGTTCGCGCTCTCCGGTAGCGGATCCAGTTGGTAATCATAGAACCGATCAATCACCAGCATGGTTCCATTGGAAATGCCCATGGGCCATTGGTCAAGCCTTTCCAGGATGAGCTGGATGATGCGTTGGGTTTCCCTGATCTTATCCACGTTGTCAAAGGGTTGCCGAAAATACCGCATCAGGTATTCCTTGCCGCCGAAGGTGCGCGTGAAGTTGAGCCGATGGAATACAGAGTATTCTTCTTCGGGATGAAAGATGGACAGATCGAGGTAGGTGTATTGATCTATTTGCATGCTATCTGTTAAATGTCAACCGGCTTCCTTTATGAGATTCATCGAACCGCCCGTTTTCATAAACAAGATGCCCGTTTACCCAGGTTTTTTCTATAGAGGCAGGGAAATGAAACCCTTCAAAGGGGCTCCAGCCACATTTGTAATACAGATTGTCTTTGGTGACGATGCCAGGCTTGTCCATATCCACCAGTACCAGGTCAGCGAAATAGCCTTCCCGGATATAGCCCCGGTTTTCAATTTGGAAGCACCGGGCCACGGCATGGCTCATTTTCTCTACTACTTTTTCTATGCTGATCCTTCCTTCCTTCACATAATGCAGCATCAGCAAAAGGCTATGTTGCACCAGTGGCAGGCCGGCGTGGGCGTGTTCATAAGGAGGCTCTTTTTCAGACAACAGGTGTGGCGCGTGATCCGTAGCAATAACATCCAGCCTGTCGTCCAGCAACGCTTCCCACAATGCCGCTTTGTGCTCCGGCGCTTTGATGGCCGGGTTGCATTTGATTTTATAGCCGAGCTGTGCATAATCATCTGCCGTAAAGTGGAGGTGATGGATGCACACTTCTGAGGTAATGCGTTTTTCTTCAATAGGTATCATGTTGGTAAAGAGCTGTAGTTCCTTTGCCGTGGTCAGGTGTAGGATGTGCAGGCGGGTATTGTACTTTTTTGCCAATTGAACCGCGGAAAAAGACGACTCAAAACAGGCTTCAACATCCCTGATGACGGGGTGATCAGCCGGTCCGGGTACCTTGCCACCGGTTTTGTAAGGTTCCATATTGTGTTTGATCACTCTTTCGTCTTCACAATGTGTAGCGATGAGTACTTCCGCCTCCGAGAAGATCTTGTTGAGGGTCAGGTAGTTGTCTACCAGCATATTGCCTGTGGAAGCGCCCATGAAGATCTTGATGCCGCAGACATCCCGTTTTCTGTCGTTGGTGCGCAGCACTTCATCGGCATTGTTATTGGAGGTGCCCATGAAGAAGGAGTAGTTGGCCAGTGAAGTATTTTTGCCGATGACGTATTTCTCTTCCAGCAGCTCCTGCGTGAGTGCATTGGGAATGGTGTTCGGCATTTCCATGAAGCTGGTGGTGCC
>JBKCVJ010000133.1:0-4628 GCA_046317915.1 Sphingobacteriales bacterium | reverse complement strand
CCAATCGCGTATGGGCCGCGCAAGCCGTATTGAGTACCATCCTGGAATCAAAAAAATAGTGAAGGAATCCGTCTATATCATTAAGATCGGGGGTAACATCATTGACGATGAAGCCCGGTTACAGGAATTCCTGCGATCCTTTTCCCATATTCAAGGCCTCAAAGTTTTAGTACATGGCGGAGGTAAACTCGCGACCAAACTTGCCGACACCCTGAACATTCCTCAACAGATGGTGGAAGGAAGAAGGATCACGGATGCGGAGACATTGAAAGTGGTGACCATGGTCTATGCCGGACTGATCAACAAATCTGTGGTGGCCGGATTACAAGCGATGCAGTGTAATGCCATCGGCTTTTCCGGCGCAGATGGCAACCTTATCAAATCCAAAAAAAGAGGCACGGCACAACTGGACTACGGATTTGTGGGCGATGTGGAGCAGGTCAATGCTTCCTTGCTTACACAACTCCTGCATGATGGATATACCCCTGTTATTGCACCCATCACGCATAACGGTGACGGACAACTGCTGAACACCAATGCAGATACCATCGCTCAGGAAATTGCCAAAGCACTTGCGCCGTTCTTTGCTGTACAACTCCTATATTCCTTCGAGAAAAAAGGCGTGTTGCTGGACGTGGATGATGATGGCTCTGTGATTCCCGTTATCGATCCCCCATCTTACCAGGACCTGAAAACAGCGGGAAAAATCTTTGCGGGAATGATCCCGAAACTGGATAATGCATTTGCGGCCATTCAAGCCGGTGTAGATAAAGTGATCATCGGTCAAGCCGAAGAACTGGACATGCTGGTTCAAGGCAAGGCCGGAACAATGTTGACAAATGGAAAATAGCAATTTGCAATTAGAAGCGCTGGCACTGCTGAAAGAGCTGATCACCATTCCTTCTTTCTCCAAAGAGGAACATGGTACAGCGGGTGCCATTACAAAATTTCTGGCCCTTCAACGTGTTGAACACAGTAGGGTAGGTAATAATGTCTTTGCGCTGAACAAACACTTTGACGAATCCAAACCCACCATCCTGCTCAACTCCCATCACGATACCGTGAAGCCCAATAAAGCCTATACGCTTGATCCTTTTCATCCGCAGGAGAAAGACGGGAAACTTTATGGCCTGGGTAGCAACGATGCGGGTGGTCCGCTGGTTGCTCTCATCGCCACTTTCCTGCATTTTTATAACAAAGAAAACCTGCGTTATAATCTTGCATTGGCAGCAACGGCAGAAGAAGAGATCTCGGGAACAGGTGGCATTGAACATACGCTTCCGTTTCTCCCAAAAATTGATTGTGCAATCGTTGGAGAACCCACATTGATGCAGATGGCCGTTGCAGAACGCGGATTGTTGGTGCTGGATGCCATTGCCAAAGGGAAGCCGGGACATGCGGCACGCAATGAAGGCGATAATGCGATCACACACGCGGTGAACGATATCAACTGGTTCCTCAGCCATTCCTTCCCAAAAGTCTCTGAGATGCTGGGACCTGTGAAGATGAGTGTCACCGTCATTGAAACGGAGAACAAAGCACATAATGTGGTACCGGCAGAATGTAAGTACGTGGTGGATGTGCGGGTGAATGAACTATATAGTTTCGATGAGGTCATTGAAGTGATCCGAAGTCACGTGAAAGCAGATATCCAGCCGCGCAGTACCAGACTGAAAAGCTCAATGATTCCTCTTGATCATCCCCTTGTGAAAAGCGGTCTGGCATTAGGACGCAACACCTATGGATCGCCTACCACTTCAGATAAGGCATTGATGCCGTTCCCTGCGCTGAAAATGGGCCCTGGCGATTCCGCAAGGAGCCACTCTGCTGACGAGTTTATTTTTATCGATGAGATCCACCAAGGCATCGATCTTTATATTCAACTACTCACGCCTACTCTTAATGGTTAACCAACACGTATGAAACTCTGGCAAAAAGATACCACTGCACTTTCACAGCTCACCGAAAATTTTACGGTTGGTCGTGACCGTGAGTTTGATCTCCTGCTTGCTCGTCATGACGTGCAGGGTTCCATTGCTCATATTACCATGTTGTCTGAATGCGGTTTAATGAGCGCTGAAGAAGCTTCCCAGGCAATTGAAGGACTTCAGGATATTGCCACCGATATTGAAGCGGGCCGGTTTGTCATTGAAGATGGCGTGGAAGATGTTCACAGCCAGGTTGAATTCTTATTGACCCAAAAAATCGGAGATGCCGGTAAAAAAATTCACAGCGGAAGAAGCCGTAATGATCAGGTTGCGGTAGACATCAAACTTTACCTGCGCGCAGCAATACTGGATATCAAGGATGAAGTAGCTGCACTTTTTACTTTGCTGCAGCAGCAGAGTGAAACATATAAGAACGTGTTGCTCCCCGGGTACACCCATCTTCAGATTGCGATGCCGTCATCTTTTGGGCTATGGCTCGGAAGCTATGCCGAAAGCTTGGTGGATGATATGGAAATGCTTTCCGCGGCTTATGCTGTTGCGAACAAAAATCCTCTGGGTAGTGGCGCGGGATATGGTTCTTCATTTCCTTTGAATCGGCAAAGAACAACGGAGTTACTGGGTTTTCGCACTTTGAACTGGAACGCCGTTTATGCGCAAACCAGCAGAGGTAAAACAGAAAAACTGTTGGCCATGGCCATCAGTAGCATCGCTGCTACGTTGAATAAATTGTCGATGGATGGTTGTCTCTATCTCAGCCAGAACTTTAATTTTATTTCTTTTCCGGAGCACCTCACTACGGGCAGCAGCATCATGCCGCATAAAAAGAATCCTGATATTTTTGAATTGATCCGCGGAAAGAGCAACAGGCTGCAAAGTTTGCCGAATGAGCTCACCCTGCTGACTTCAAACCTTCCTTCCGGCTATCACCGCGAGATGCAGCTGACCAAGGAAATTCTTTTCCCCGCCATCGAAGAACTGAAGGCCTGCCTGCAACTGATGCAGGTGATGGTTCGTGAACTGAAGGTAAAGGAACATATCCTCGATGATCCAAAATACACTTATCTGTTCAGCGTGGAAGCCGTGAATGAATTGGTGAACAAAGGCATTCCTTTCCGAGAAGCCTACAAAGAAATAGGCAATCAGATCGAGAAAGGCGAATTCAAATTTGATCACACAAAAGGACTGCAGCATACGCATGAAGGGAGCATTGGCAATTTGTGCAATGGGCAGATTGCGGAGGAGATGGCCGCGGTGTTGTATAAATTTAGTAAATGACAATTGGCAATTGGTAATTTACAATTGGCACTGGAGCTTGGATGTTAGAGAATTGGATGCATCCCGCACCACTCCAACTTCCAACAACTGTTGCCAATTGTCAATTATCAATTATCAATTGTTAATTGCTAATTGTTAAAGGGACATCATCTCCTTAAACTTCACCGCCTGCCGCCTACTCACCTCAATCTTCTCCCCGCCTTTGATCTCCAGCAAGAGACCGCCGTTGAAGTATGGCTCCACTTTCTCAATCATCCGAAGATTAACGATGTGCTTTCGGTTGGCGCGGAAGAATACTTTTTGGTCAAGGCGCTCTTCCAATGCATTCAGGGATTTCAGGATCAGCGGTTTGTTGCCTGCAAAGTAAACCTTGGCATAGTTCCCAACGGACTCGAATAACCGAATATCTGATAAGCGCACAAACCAGCAGCGTTCACCGTCTTTCACAAACACCTGGTCGTTATCACTCAGTGTTCCGCGGTGAATGGTGATGCCTTCACCCGTTAGGGCCTCGCGTTCCTCGGCGCCTTCCAGTTTGTGGATCGCATCGGACAACCGTTTTGGTTCCACGGGCTTCAATAGATAGTCCAGTGCGTTGAATTCAAATGCCTTGATGGCAAATTCATCGTAGGCGGTAGTGAATATAATGGCAGGGGCTTTTTCCAATTCTTCGAGCATATCAAAACCCGTTTTACCCGGCATCTGAATATCGAGAAAAATCAAGTCTGGCTGCAGTTCATTGATCTTCTCGATCCCTTCACTGGCATTGGCCGCTTCGGCCACGATCTCCACTTCAGGATGATCTGCCAGTAACTTTCGAAGTTCATTGCGCGCGAGTCTTTCGTCGTCAATGATGATGGCTCTTTTAGACATAGTCGATAGCATTACGTATTAAATCTGTACAGGGATCCGCACCCTTGCTTCCACAAGGTTATCATTCAGGTCCTGAATTTCAAAATCTGCGTTGGGGCCAAACAAAAGGCCCAGCCTGTTGGAGGTACTTTGTAACCCAAATCCTTCCTTATTGATACCGCCATTCAATCTTCCCGTGTTGCGCACGATCAGCTCATGATGATCGCCGCTAAAGTCAGAAATGATCTTCACGGTTCCTCCTTCTACATTCTTGCTGATCCCGTGTTTGATCGCATTCTCCACAAGGGTCTGCAGCATCATGTAGGGAACGGGTTGGTTGAGGGTATTTTCATCGATATCATACTCCACTTTCAGCCTGTACTCAAAACGGATATGTTCCAGGGCAAGATAATCTTTTACAATATCCAGTTCACGGGTCAGCGGCACCGTCTCGATGTTCTCTGCCTGCATACTGCTTCGGAGAATATTGCTGAGTTCCGTGATGGCGGCCCGCGCGCGGGACGGGTTTTCATCGATCAAGGCCCGGATGCT
>JBKCVJ010000132.1:0-6647 GCA_046317915.1 Sphingobacteriales bacterium | reverse complement strand
GATCTGATCCGTATCCACATTCTCGATGTTGAGTGGCACGGCGGTGGATGTGACTATGTTTATGCTCTTGCCCATTAATACACGTTAATCGTTAATTGTTATATGTTATTCTTCCACCAATCTCAAAACTCCAATCACCATTGCCAATTGCTAATTGCCAACTGCCAATTGTCAATTGCCAAAAAAATCTCTCACATCTCCAACCTTCCCCGTCACAGCCGCCACCGCCGCTGTCAACGGTGACGCCAGCAATGTCCTCGCACGCGGTCCTTGTCTGCCCTCAAAGTTTCTATTACTGGTGCTGATACAATATTTACCGGCCGGAATCTTGTCTTCATTCATCCCCAAACACGCAGAACATCCCGGACCACGCAGCTGAAATCCCGCTGCTTCAAAAATTTTATCGATGCCTTCTTCCCGCGCCTGCTGCTCCACCTGTTTGCTTCCCGGCACCACCCATACTTCCACGCCATCGGCCTTTTGTTTTCCTTTCACAAATTCCGCCACCAGCCGCAGGTCTTCAATGCGCGAGTTGGTGCAGGAGCCGATGAACACATAGTCCACTTTTTGTCCCATGATCGGTGCACCTGCCTCAAGACCCATGTACTCAAGTGCCTTGATGTAGTTGGGTTTCTCATTGTCTTTGATCACACTGAGGTCCGGGATTGTTTTGCTCACGCCGATGCCCATACCTGGATTGGTGCCATAGGTGATCATTGGTTCAATATCTTCTGCACGGATATGCAGTTCTTCGTCAAACTTTGCATCGGCATCTGTTTGCAGGGTTTTCCAATATGCCAGTTTCTTTTCCCAGTCTTCGCCTTTGGGTGCAAAGGTTCTGCCTTTGATATAGTCAAATGTGGTTTCGTCTGGCGCGATCAGACCACCACGTGCACCCATTTCAATGCTCATATTGCAGATGGTCATACGGCCTTCCATACTCAGCGCACGGATAGCCGAACCCGCATATTCAACAAAATATCCGGTGGCACCGGAAGCTGAAATAAGCGAGATGATGTGCAGGATGATGTCTTTGGAAAGTACGCCGGGTTTTAGCGTTCCATCCACATTGATGCGCATCAGTTTAGGACGGGATTGCAGGAGGCATTGGGTAGCCAGCACCATTTCCACTTCGCTGGTGCCAATACCAAAAGCAATGGTTCCGAAGGCCCCATGGGTTGAGGTATGGCTATCGCCACACACCATCGTCATGCCCGGCTGGGTAACACCCAACTCAGGACCAATGACGTGAACAATGCCCTGGTAGGGATGTCCCAGGCCATAGAGTTCAATGCCGAAGGCTGCGCAGTTTTCTTTCAGGGCTTCCACCTGCTTTCGGGACAGTTCTTCGGCGATGGGTAAATGTTGGTTGAGGGTAGGTACGTTGTGATCTGCTGTGGCCACTACCTGTTGCGGGCGAAACACCGGAAGGCCGCGTTGGGTAAGGCCCTTGAATGCTTGTGGCGAAGTCACTTCATGGATCAGGTGCCGATCGATATACAATACCGATGGGCCACCTTCAATGGTTGTTACCACATGCTTATCCCAGATCTTATCAAATAATGTATTTGCCATTTGTAGTAAACTTTGTCAAAAAGGCGTGGCACCAGGCCACGCCACCAAAGCTGGACATGAAATTTTTTTATCAGACGGTAAAGGTCTCGTTTTTGTATTTAAGTGCAAGCTGGTGAAGGTTCAAATCATTCACCTCTTTTAACTCATCTGCCAATTCCAGGAACCAGTTGTACAGTACATCCACATCGTTCCTGCTAAAATCGTAGCCAATGTTGCGGAAACGATATGCGAGTGCGGATCTGCCACTACGTGCAGTAAGGATAATTTTTGAACTGTCTGCACCTACTTCCTGTGGTGCGATGATCTCATACGTCTGCGCATCTTTCAGGAAACCATCCTGGTGGATACCGGAAGAATGCGAGAATGCGTTGCTGCCCACAATCGCCTTATTGGGTTGTACCGGCATACGCATGGTATCGGAAACGAGCCTGCTGATGGGATTGAGTAATTCGCTCTTGATATTGGTGAACAAACCGAGGTGCTGGTGTTGCTTGATCACCATCACCACTTCTTCCAGAGAAGTATTGCCCGCCCTTTCTCCCAGTCCGTTGATGGTACACTCGATTTGTCGGGCGCCACTGATGGCACCATAAATGGAATTGGCCGTGGCCAGTCCAAGATCATTATGACAATGGCAGGAGAGGATCGCTTTATTGATATTGGGAACGTTGTTTTTAAGATAAGCCATCTTCTCACCATATTGGTGCGGCAGGCAATAGCCTGTTGTATCCGGAATGTTTACGGTGGTAGCACCTGCTTTGATCACCGCTTCCACCACACGTGCGAGGTATTCATTATCTGTGCGGCCCGCGTCTTCAGCATAGAATTCAACGTTGTCCGTATAGTTCCTTGCCCACTTCACACACTGCACGGCACGGGCGAGGATTTCTTCCCGGGTGCTGTTGAACTTAGCTTTGATGTGAAAATCAGAAGTACCGATTCCGGTATGGATCCTCGGGCGCCTGGCTTTGCGCAGGGCCTCGCCGGCTACTTCGATGTCTTTTTCTACGGCTCGGCTCAACCCACAAACCACGGCGTCTTTGATGACGGCGGAAATTTCGGAAACCGCTTCAAAATCGCCCGGACTGGAGATCGGAAATCCAGCCTCAATGATATCCACGCCTAGAAGTTCCAGTTGCAAAGCGATCTCCACCTTTTCGTGGGTATTGAGCTTGCAGCCGGGCACCTGTTCACCGTCCCTGAGGGTGGTATCAAAAATATAAATCCTGTCAGAAGCCATACTTTACTGGGTCTAGAAAAAAAAATAGCAGGCTGTGAACTTCGAATTGCTTGCCATGGATAAAAGAAAACAACAGCCTGCTTACACGAATATATCTCTGGAAGGATTGGTTATCAAGTCAAAATCAGTTGTAATTTACACCCACAAAACGAGGTTATTGAGTTATAAGTTATTAATAACCAATAACTTAATAACATCCTATTATACGATGCCCAACCGATCAAAAGATGAACTTTTCCAGCTGATCAAGTCCCTGGAAAAGGCTGAAAAAAGGAATTTCAAGCTCTTTGTGAAGCGGAATTCTGCCCAGGAGGACCTGAAGATCATTGTATTGTTTGACGCGTTGGACAAGATGGATCAGTATGATGAGGAGCTCCTGCTGAAGAAGCATAAGACGATACGTAAACAGCAATTATCCAATCTCAAAGCGCACCTATACAAGCAGATCCTCGCCAGTCTAAGGGTGATGAAGGATGACGACAATATCGATATCCTCCTGCATGAACAGATGGACTATGCCCGGATATTATATAATAAGGGTCTTTATAACCAGAGCCTGAAAGTGCTGAACCGGACCAAGGACCAGGCGAGGCAGTACAACCAAATTACGTTCTGGTTGCAGGCATTGTTCTTCGAGAAGAAGATCGAGAGCCTGCATATCACCCGAAGCTTCGAGAACCGGGCGGAAGAGCTGGCCAGGGAAGTGAATGAGCTGGACGATCGATTGGTGATGGTGGGCAGACTGTCTAATCTTGCCCTTCAGCTATATGGTTGGTACATCCAAATGGGGCATGCGCGCGACAAAAAAGACAAGGAAGCGGTGAAGGCTTTTTTTGAAAATCATTTGCCAGTGGGCGCTGCCGGTTACAAGGGATTCTACGAAAAGCTGTATCTGCACCAGAGCTATGCATGGTATGGATTTATCCTGCAGGATTTCCTGATATATTATAAAAGTTGCCAGCGATGGGTGGACTTGTTTGATAAGGAGCCCATCATGAAAACCGTGGAGACGCAGCAGTACATCAAGGGTATGCACAACCTATTGAATGCCCATTTCATGCTGCGCAACTATGGGAAGTTCAATGAGGACCTTCAAGCCTTTGAGCATTTCTATCGGTCAAAAGAGGCCAATCTGAACGACAATAACCGGGTGCAGACTTTCGTGTACCTCTATATCGCTAAGATCAACAAGCATTTCATGGAAGGCAGCTTCAGCCAGGGCCTGAAGCTGGCACCGCATATCGAGGAGAAACTGGAGGAGCATGAGCTGCTGCTGGACCGCCACAGAGTGCTAATCTTCTATTATAAGATCGCCTGCCTCTATTTCGGTGCAGGGCAATTTGAGCGGAGTATCGATTACCTGAACAAGATCATCAACTGGAAAGTGGACCTCCGGACGGATCTGCAGTGCTATGCCAGGCTGCTCCACCTCATCGCCCATTACGAGCTGGGCAATTACGAGATCATCGATTACCTCATCCGCTCGGTATACCGTTTTATGGCCAAGATGCAGAACCTCTCCGTGGTAGAGAAGGAAGTGTTCCGCTTCCTGCAGCAGACCTTCCATATGGACAGGGGCCAGGTACGAAAGGCTTTCACCCAGCTGCGCGACAAGCTCACGCGCTACGAGGCCAACCCGCTGGAAAGCCGAGCCTTCATGTATCTCGACTTCATCTCCTGGCTGGATAGTAAGATTGAAAACATCCCTGTTCAGGAGGTAATCCGAAAAAAAGCTGCAGGAAAGGTAAGGCGGAAAATAGATTGAAGATCTTGTATAAGCCTCAGAACAAGTCTAATGAGGTCTAACTAATGTGTTGGCGATGAATAATTCAACTTTCAAAAAATAATATAACGAATTATTTGTATACTTCAGAGAGTATAGTGGTTTAGATGATCTAAAAGCACTTTGTATGAATACCTTACTGTCATTCGCGGCGTAGGTGCACCCATTGCATATAACCTCGATCGAAGGACTTACATACTACTGCGAGTGCGATGGACAATTTCATGTTGAATGAAAGTTATTAGAGATGCCCTTATTCTTTTTCACATGGATGAACTACAGTCACTATTTCCAAACGAAGCCGGTTTGTGGAGGAGGGGTTTACCATCCCGGTAATCGGGATCAGCATTATTTTTTTTGCTGATTAAGGTAAAAAATACAAACGGTAATACTTTTTCTCCCCCAAAGCCGTTATATGCTCGTGTCTATCATAATGATATGAAATCAAGCTTATTAGGTATGAGGCATTCCGCCAGAGTCGTTAATGATGATGGCACAAGTAAAGATATCCAGGTAGCAAGATTAATATTATTGAGGCATATTCCTCGAATGTTGATCAAGGCAAATGTCATATATCAGTAATTGAAATATATAAAAAATTCAATGTAAAAATTTTATAGACAAATGATTACGAAAAACCTTAAACCTCGAAAAATGTATAAGCAGTTATTTTTATTTTTTGCGATCCTGATTTTTTGCTCATTCCATACCACAAGAGCAAATAATTTATCGATCAGTGCACCCACAGTGGTTGGGCCAAACCTTCAGTTTACCATTTCGTGGAACAACAGCTGGAATGTCTCTTCAACACCAAGCAACCATGATGCTGTTTGGGTATTTATTAAACGTCAAAGCTGTACGGATAATCTGTGGACGCATGCTTTAGTAAGCACCGTTTCGGGTAATCACTCGGTTACAGGTGGCGTTTTGCAGGTAGATGCTGTTGCTGATGGTATGGGTGTTTTTATCAGGCGTTCTGCATTAGGAAATGGAAACATTGCATCTGCAACAGTTACATTATCGCTGCAAACGGCTGCGAATGGTGTTGACAATTTCCAAGTACTTGGAATAGAAATGGTAAACATACCCCAGGGCGATTTTTGGATCGGTGATAACATAAATGGTGTTGGTCAAGGAAGTGGTACTAATCAATGGGGCTTTAGAAATGTGTTGATTACCAATGCCATTCAAACGGCAGGTATTGGAGCCGCAGGAAATTATAAATCGAATGGTGGTTTTGGCAGTACAGCTCCTTTGCCAGCAACATACCCATTGGGATGGAATAGTTTTTATAGCATGAAATACGAAATTAGTCAAGAGCAATATGTTTCGTTTCTAAATAGCCTTACATTCACACAACAGCTTTCAAGAACTGTGAATCCTGCTTCAGCAATAGGTACTATTGCTTTTGCGAATGCTGCAAATCCATCAAGAAACCGTATAAAAATAAGAACAAGAGGTGTGTCTGCCATCACTCCTGCTGTATATGGATGTGATTTAAACAATAATGGAGTTTTTAATGAAGCAGATGATGGTCAGAATATTGCTTGTAATTGGTTGTCTTGGGCCGACTTAATGGCTTATTTAGATTGGGCAGCATTAAGGCCTATGACTGAATTTGAGTATGAAAAAATTTGCAGAGGCGCCTCGCCAGCTTCTTTGAATGGAGAATATGCATGGAATGCAATTAATAACACGCAAGCCATTTCAAGTTCGCTTAATAATCCAGGAACCGCAAGTGAGACATCAACTGTTTCAGGGGATGGTCTTAGTGCCTGGGGGGGTAATGCAACTACTGATGGTCCCTTAAGATGTGGTTTTGCCGCAGGTGCAGCCACAAATAAAGGGCAAGCTGGTGGTGCCTGGTTTGGTGTTATGGAGATGTCTGGGAACGTTTGGGAACAATGTGTTGGCGGATACAATTTCAACTATTCCAATTTTACGAATGCCTGTGGCGATGGCACATTAACTGCCGCAGGTGCTGCCAATACGGCCAATTGGCCAGTATCAGGTGGAGGCCAAGGTGGCGGTATACTAAGAGGGGGTGGA
>JBKCVJ010000131.1:0-5069 GCA_046317915.1 Sphingobacteriales bacterium | reverse complement strand
AATCAATGATCTGGTCCGCAAAATGATGCACGTTAACGATGATATCCTTGATCCCGAATTGCTTCAGGTATTCAATGTTGCGCTGCAACAAAGGCTTGCCATTCACCGGCGCCAGTGCTTTCGGATGCTTATCCGTAAAGGGTTTCAGCCGGGTACCCAGACCAGCCGCGAAGATCATGGCGCGAGTTTCTTCAGGTAAATTCATCTTGTTTGGCAATTTACAATTAGCAATTGGCACTGGTTTTTGGTGATTGGATCTTGGTCAATCACTAACTTCTAACAACAAGTGCTAATTGCTAATTGCCAATTGTCAATTGCCAATTGTTAGTTTTTAGTGATTCGTCCATTTCTTCTTCTCCTGCTCACAATGCGTCACGTCAACCCGCACCCCATATTTCTCTTTAATATGCGCGGCAACACGGTCCGCGGCATACACAGATCTGTGTTGTCCGCCCGTGCAGCCAAAGCTCACCATCAGGCTGCTAAAGCCGCGTTTGATATAGTCTTGAACCGATATGTCTACCAATGAATACACGTGTTGTAAAAACGCGGGCATCTCGGTCTTGTGCAAAAGAAACTCCTGTACCGCACGGTCCCTGCCGGTTTGGGTCTTGAATTCTTCCATTCTACCGGGATTTAAAATTCCCCTGCAATCAAAAACGAATCCGCCACCATTGCCGCTTTCGTCAATGGGCAGACCGCTCTTGAAGGAAAAACTGCACACCTTAACGGTCAATGGTGTTTCATCATTGGCTTTCACCGTTTCAAATCGGTCAATGATCTTATCATCCGTAATGGCCAGCAATATTTTTTGCAACTCAGGTAAACGGATTGGCATTTTCTTGTTCTGCAAAAACCATTTCAGGTTTTTCAATCCAAAAGGAATGCTGGATATGAAATAATCTTTCCGTTCAAACAATCCACGGTATCCATAGGCCCCGAGGGTTTGCAACATTCGTATCAAGACAAAGCCATCATAGCTATCGAAGAAAGTTTTTTTGTCCAGCGTGTTCCCAAGTAGGTTGTTCGCCTGTTCAAAATAATATTCCAGCAACTGATCCCGCCACTCATAGGGCAGGGATGCACGCGCCTGCCAAAGCATCGCCGCCATATCATATTGCAGGGCGCCTTGCATGCCGCCCTGGTAATCGATGAAATACACGCATTCATCTTTCACCATAATGTTTCTGCTCTGGCAATCCCGGTGCATAAAGTATTTCTGCTCTTCCTGCATGAGGTAACTGCTGAGGATATCGAAATCATTCAGCAATGCATTTTTATCATAAGGCAGGTCAAGGCCCCGCACAAAATAATAGAGAAAATACAACAGGTCTGAATAGATCGCCTGCTTATCAAAACTCTTGGTAGCAATGCAATAATTGTAATCCAGGTTTTGTCCACCGAGGATCTGCAGCCTCGCCAACTGCGCACAGCTTTTCTTAAACAGCTCAAACACATGATCGGAAAAACCTTCTTTCTTCATGATGTCAAAGAGGGAGATATCGCCAAAATCCGACTGCGCATAGATGGTTTTATCGGCACTAACCGTGAGGATCTCCGGCACCGGCAATTGCTTGCTGTAAAAATGTTTACTGAACTCAATGAACGCGTTGTTTTCAGGGATATTGGAAGGGTTATAGGTGAGGATATAACTGTGTTTTCCGCTGATTACCCTGAAGTAGGTCCGGTTGGATCCTGCCTGTTTTAAGGTGATGATCTCATCCGCTTGCTGGTTCTTCCATTGTTGGAAAAAAGCACGGATCTCCTGCAGTACTTCAGCCATAGTGGGTATAAATTCCGGTAAAGATAATCCTTAGCGCATTTTCCTGATCCGGTCTTCCAGTTTTTCGGAAGAAAGGTTTTCCCGGTTGAGGCTGTCTACTTTCACCGGGAAGGAGAAAGGCGTAAGCTGGTCCAGGAACATGATGATGATCCTGGATTGCTGGATCCGCTCCAGCATGGATCGTAAACGCACCTCTTCCATCTGCTGGTCGAAGACTTCCTGATAGGATTGCCGAAGTAAAAGATTATCGGGTTCAAACTCGGCAAAAACCTTGAAAAGCAGGGAGGCCGAGGCCTGCAGGTGCCGGGCTTTTTTCTGTTCCCCGGGCATGCCCTGAAAGATCAGTCCGCCAATGACCGCCACGTCCCTGAATTTTCGTTTAGCCATCTCCGTTGAGTTGACACTGCGTTGGATGTCTTCAAACAGGTTGGCCGGACTGAATAGCTCATAGACATTGATGTCATCAACCGGAATGGGCTGATCACTGAGCAATTCAAAACTATAATCATTCATCGCAATCGAAAAGGTGATCGGCGTGATCCGGCTGATGCGGTAGGCGAGGATGGCAGCCATGGCTTCGTTCACGAGCCTTCCTTCAAAACTATGCACAAAGAGATGGTGCCCGTCCCGTGTCGTGATCTGTTCTATCAGGAACTCATCCGCAGCAGGGATATGTGATCTTTCCGCCTGGGTTTGGAACAGGGGCTCCAGTCTTTTGATCTCTTCGTCTTTGGCTTTGGGCGAAAGTGCATCGTTCAATTTCTTGCGCAGCATGAAACCCAGGTTGGCGGAAAGCGGCATCCGGCCGCCGTTCCAGCTGGGAACGATGACTTTTTGCTTGTTGGATTTCGTCACCAGCACCGTCATCTCCTTGATCATAATGAACTCCAGGTTCCTGCCGGCTAGTGCAAATACGTCGCCGGGTGTAAGCCGGGAGATGAAATATTCTTCGATATGACCAATGTACCCACCGCTCATGAATTTCACTTTAAGCATGGCATCGGAAACGATGGTGCCGATGTGCATGCGATGGCGCATCGCCAGCCTTCGGTTGGTAATGCGGTATATTCCATATTCATCGATCTCCACTTTTCTGTATTCATCGTACTGCTGCAAGGCCTGTCCACCGATGGTGATGAACCGCAGGGCCTGAAGCCATTCGTCTTCGCTCATTTCCGCAAAACAATAGGTGGAGCGGATCACCTGCAGAAGATCCTGCGGTGTGAATCCTTCTCCGATGGCAAGGGTGCACAAAAATTGAATGAGCACATCAAAGCAAAGCACCATCGGCTCTTTGCTTTCTATGAACTGTTGGCCGATGGCTTCCTTCAAAGCTGCGGCTTCCACGAGTTCCAAAGAGTGTGTGGGCAGGAACCAGATCTTGCTCACTTCGCCGGGGCGGTGACCGCTTCTTCCTGCGCGCTGTAGGAAACGCGCGACGCCCTTGGGTGAGCCAACTTGTATAACGGTTTCTACGGGCCTGAAGTCCACGCCCAGATCCAGGCTGGCCGTACAGACTACTGCTTTCAATTTTCCTTCGTGTAATGCCTCTTCCACCCAGTCGCGCAGCTCTCTCTCAATACTCCCATGATGCAATGCAATGGCCCCAGCCAGTTGCGGCGCCACATCCAACAGCGTCTGGTACCAGGTCTCGCTCATGCCGCGCGTGTTAATAAAAATCAGCGTAGTTCTGCTGGCTTCAATGATGGGAATGAGTTTGTGTGCGAGTTTGATGCCGAGGTGCCCCGCCCAGGGAAATTTTTCGATCTCATCCGGGAAAATCGATTCCACATCGATCTCCTTCTGCACCTTGGCGCGGATGATGGTTGCTTTTTTATCACCCAGTGGGTGTAAGAGCACTTCTTTGGCTTGGTCGAGATTTCCTATAGTAGCACTGATACCCCAGATGGAGAGGGAGAAGGTAAAGGGAGAAGTGCGAAGCTTTAGGTGCGAGAGGTAGGCGATGGCCAGTTCCACTTGTACGCCGCGTTTGGAGCCGATGAGTTCATGCCATTCATCAATAGCGATGATGCGCAGGGCGTTGAACATCTCGGCTTGTCCTTTCTGTGCTAATAGGAGATGGAGGCTCTCGGGCGTGATGATCAGTACCTCGGGCATTTGCCGTTTTTGCTTCTGCCTTTCTTTGGTATCGGTATCTCCATTGCGGATACCTATCTTCCATTGCATGCCCATCTCTGTGATCACTTCCTCCATCGCTCTTCCGATGTCTTTTGCCAATGCACGTAGGGGCGTGACCCAAATTAACCGCAAGCCATTTTTATTTCGGTTACGGTAGTCCGTTGGGTGTTCATGGATGAATTGAATGATTGCACCCAGGAAAACAGAAAAGGTTTTACCGCAACCCGTGGGTGCATTCACGAGGCCACTTTTGCCTGCATCTATGGCGCGCCAGGTTTCTTCCTGAAAAACAAACGGTTCTATGCTACGCACCTTCATCCATTCCTGAATGATCGTGTAGCCGATACCGTTATGCTTTGTTTTTGTCAATGCTCTTTAAAGGGTTTTCAGGTATTCAATGACCGATTTTCGCTCATCGTCATTCAGCTTATCGCCAAAATAATGGCCTTGGTTGCCATAGCCGGGAAGTGTGGTATTGTAAACCGTTCTGCCACTGGGCTTTTCTTCCACTTTGTATTTCCATCCCAGTTTCTCATAGTTGTAATTGGACTTATTAAAACTACGGCTCCAATATTTAGGGCGGAGCGTACTGTTTAATAATGTTTCAAGATCAGGTACAGATCCATTATGCAGGTAAGGCGCAGTGATCCATATCCCATCCAGTGGTGGTGCAATGTATCCATTAAACGGCACGAGTTTGGCCGGGTTATCTCCTTTGGAAAACCAACTGGTATTGAACCAATCAATCATGTCTGAATACTGGTAGTTGCTGTGGTTCAACAGTGAATCTGTTTGAATGACCTGCTGCGGAATCAGGTAATTCGGGTAGGAGGGGTAATCACCATAAAACCCATGGCATTTTGCGCAGTTGGTTTCAAAAACAACCTGACCCTTGGCGGCCAGCGGTGAGTCAATGGGCTTCGGATATTTGGGTGGCTCGATGGATTTCAAATAACTCAACACATCGTCCATGTGCTCATTTACTTTGTTGGCATGCACGGTGTCATTCACCGTCAGTAAGATCGCGCCCATCAGAAACGTTCCAAAATCACCCCTGCCGAAACCGCTGTAGAACATTGCATTTTTTTTCTTCAACAGCCACCAAGCGGGCACATCTGAAGGGATCACCTGCTTGGGTAATTGCACA
>JBKCVJ010000130.1:0-20514 GCA_046317915.1 Sphingobacteriales bacterium | reverse complement strand
CAACGGAGCCGGTGCGGAACCCACCCATATGTATGATCCCCGCCATTCACTATTCTTTGCGGTAAAGGAAATCATCAGACATTGGGCCATTATGTGTAAGATTGCCCGCATGAATCACAGTCTTGGCGTTGCCTATCCATCTTTTAGGGAAGGCGTGGAGATATTTACCAAGGACAATACAGACGCAGAGAAACTGGTAGCCATGTCTGACTAAGTTGCCTTAATTTCAATCTATGTTCAGATTATTTGTGACAGGCATTTTCATTAGTTTCCTGGGTGCCCTGCCCATGGGAACGCTGAATATGTCTGCCATGCAAATAGCGATAACGGATGGGTATTATCCTGCCGTTCTTTTTGCTCTTGGTGCACTGCTGGTTGAAATGATCTATGTGCGCATGACCCTTGTTGCGATGGGCTGGTTCCGAGCGCACAAGAAATTGCTGATGGCGATGGAATGGCTGACGCTGATCATTATCCTGGTGCTGGCGGTATCTAGTTTTTATACAGCCATGCATCCCACACTTAAAGCGAATCCCATCCTTTCCAACTCTATTCATCGGTTTTGGCTAGGAGCAGGTCTCAGTGCCATCAACCCACTACAGATCCCTTTTTGGTTTGGATGGAGTACCGTACTAACGGGCAAGGGGATATTGGTGAGAGAGGGATTTAACTATGTGCATTATATTCTTGGCATTGGTATAGGCACCTTCATCGGTTTCACCGTGTTCATCTTTGGTGGTAAGTTACTGGTTGATCGCCTGGATGCCCAGCAGAACCTTATTCAATGGATCCTGGGAGGAATTTTCCTGATCACAGGGATTATCCAAGCCGTGCGTATGCTTCGCCGTAAAGACAGCATCTCCAGTATAAATTAGCTATTAGCTAATAGCTATTAGCTAGTTTGGGTCCATGCGTCCCGATCATCCGGCGAGAACTTCCATGGAGCGAAATTGTTTTCCGTGTTGCTGAACATGGCTGTCCATTCCTGGGGAACATTGGACTCTTCCATGGCCTGGTATCTACGCAACTGTACAATGATATCCAGCGGACTGATTGACACTGGGCAGGCTTCTACGCAGGCCTGGCAGGTGGTACATGCCCTGATCTCTTCCTCAGTGATGTAGTTATGTAACAAAGATTTTCCATCATCCACAAATGATCCGTTCTGCTTGATGTTCCACCCAACCTCTTCCATCCGGTCCCGAGTGTCCATCATGATTTTCCTGGGCGAAAGAAGTTTACCGGTAGCATTGGCGGGGCATGATGACGAGCAACGGCCACATTCTGTACAACTGTACGCTTCCAACAGATTGTGCCAGCTTAGGTCGAAGATATCCTTGGCGCCAAATCGTTTAGGAGGTTCCTGCCCATCTGTTGGTGCCAGTTCCGGTTGCATGGCATAAAGCACTTCCTGCTGGATAGCCCCCATGTTTTCCATTTTACCCTGCGGTTCAAGACGTGCATAATAAGCGTTCGGAAAAGCGAAAAGAATATGCAGGTGCTTGGAATAGGGAAGGTAGTTGAGGAAGGCAAAAATCCCCAGGATATGCAGCCACCATGAAAACCGCTCAATCCCTTTCAGCGTGCCATCACTAAATCCATTCAGTAGGGGATGGAGATATTGGGACACAACAAAATTTCCAGTTGCATGCTGTCCATAAGGCTCAACGCCCCTGGATTGTAAAAGCGTATCGGAGGCATTCAGCAGAAGGAACAAACTCATCAGAACAATTTCTGTGACAAGGATGATATGTGCATCGCTGAGGGGCCATCCCTTCAGTTCGGGTTGGTTGAGGCGTTTGACCTTCATAACATCCCTGCGAAAAAGGAAAGCAATGCAAACGAGGATCACGCCTACCGCCAGCCATTCAAATGCATTGATCAGGTATGGGTAGGCGGCACCCAACGGGGCTGCGAAAATGCGATGGGTGCCTAATAGGCCATCTACAAAGATCTCTAGTACTTCGATGTTTATGATCAGGAAACCGGCATAAATGATAAAATGCATGACAGCAACCATGGGCTTGGCAAACATCTTCTTCTGGCCAAAAGCCAGCAAGAGAACGTTTTTCCAACGACGGTCAGGGTGGTAGTTCAGGCTATCCTGTCTGCCGAGGTTGATGTTGCGGCGCATTTCACCCAGTTTACGGGCGAAAAGGTAGATGGCTCCGGCTGCAGCCACAACAAAGAGAATTTGCTGAATCAATTCCATAATCCTTGGTTACATTTTGCTAATTTACGTCCCAGATACCTTGATATGTCTACAACGGGCAAAAATTATATTCTTGATGGTGATGTGGCGGCAATGAAATTGCACCGCATGGCCTATGAGATCCTGGAAAACAATTCGGAAGAACAGCAGTTGGTGCTTGCGGGTATCCGCGAACATGGCGTAGTGCTTGCCAGAAACCTCGCTGAGATTCTTCAAAGCATTTCTTCCAAAACCATTGAACTGATATCGATCACCATTGATAAAAAACAATACCAATCCATCTCCATCGACCAACACATAGATCTAAACGGGAAAGTGGTGATCATTGTTGACGATGTGTCCAATAGCGGCAAAACGCTTACCTATGCCCTGAAACCGATCCTTTCATTTTCCCCCAGAAAAGTACAGACCCTGGTGATGGTGGAACGCAGCCATCGGAAATTTCCTGTGCACCCTGATTATGTGGGTCTTTCCCTATCTACTTTTCTCCATGAGCATATTTATGTGGAAGTGGAGGGCAACCAGGTGACGGGTGCCTATGTGGCCTGATCAAAAGTAAATTCCGTGGAACCTGATGCCACCATTTGTATTCAGCTCTAATGCAGGAGCCGGTATCTTGATCACATTTAAGGCAGAAAATACCGTTTTCAACCATTTTTTCTTAGTTGGTATTTTGGTAAGGTCCATATCTACCGATAAAAAAAAGCGGCGGTAACGGGCAACATCAGAACGGTCTATCGTTTGTCCATTTTCATCTGTCCAGATATTCTCCCTGCCGCCAAGCATCACCCTGCTGTTATATCCAACGGAGAGATTAAGCCAACGGGGAATCCTGCTTTGGGGAAAGAAACTACGGAGGTTTGCGCTGATCCAATAGGTTTGGCTGTTATAGTCTTTCAGGACAGCTTCAGCCCCGTCACCAAAAAGTTCGGTTGCCCGTGACCGCTGGTCTGTAGGGTATTGATATGGAAAATAACTGAACTTAACAGAGATCCTTTGCTCTTTCCACAGCAGTTGCTGGCTTACATATGCACCTGATCCGATGACGTTGGCGGTCATATCCCACATAGAAAACCCCCATTCTGCCGAAAATCCATCCAGAATCTCGATAATACTTTGATAGGCCACGCCACTGATGCCACCAAGCCAAATGGCTTTACTCTCGTTAATGCCTGTCCAGCGCCAGATATCTCCAGAGACCCTGCTGATCTGGTAGGCGGTCCAAACATGCCCGGCTTTGTCCATCTGCTGCCATTCCGGAAGGTCATTGAAGAAATGAAAGGATTGTTTAGGATAATCGGCATACCAGGCCTTATTAAGTGCAACAAAAGAGCCTGCCCAAAGGGCAGATTGGGCAGATGCAACTACCCATACCTTTGTTTTATCCGGCACAGTGGTATCACCAATAGGCTGTGTATTCCCGGTAACAGCGAGTTGCAATAGAAGAAGAGGTATAATGAGCAATCTGGTCAACATCGCAAAAATAAAAATTCAATATCTTCATCACTATATAAACGCAAAACAACAGAATATGGATGCTGCCATTGAGCAAAGTGTTCAGGCATGGCTGAACGGAAATTATGATGAAGAAACGAAAAATGAGATTAAAAAATTATCCGATGAGAACCCGAAAGAGCTTGCGGATGCTTTTTATCGGAATCTTGAGTTTGGTACCGGCGGTTTGCGGGGCATCATGGGAGCTGGTACAAACCGGATCAACAAATACACCATCGGGATGGCCACCCAGGGCTATGCCAATTACCTCATCGCATCTTATCCAGGACAAACCGTCAAAGTGGCCATTGCTCACGACAGCCGGAACAACAGCCGGTTGTTTGCCGAGATCACCGCCAATGTAATGGCAGCAAATGGGATCAAAGTGTATCTTTTTGAGGCTCTGCGGCCAACACCTGAATTGAGCTTTACCATCCGATATAAAGGATGTCAGGGCGGCGTTGTGTGTACTGCGTCCCATAACCCCAAAGAATACAACGGGTACAAAGCATATTGGAACGATGGCGGTCAATTGGTGCCGCCGCACGATAAAAATGTGATCACTGAGGTAGATAAGATCACCCGGGTGGAAGATGTAAAATGGTCAGGCGGTGAGGCCAACATCACACTGGTAGGAAAGGATATGGACGAAGCTTATTACGAGATGGTTAAAGGGTTGAGTGTGTATCCGGAAGTCATTGCCAAACAACATGATCTAAAGATTGTGTATACACCCATTCACGGAACGGGTATTAAGCTGGTGCCCGAAGTACTGAAAAGATTTGGATTTACCAATGTGCATCTGGTGGAAGAACAGATCACGCCAGACGGAAACTTCCCGACTGTTGTATACCCCAATCCGGAAGAGAGTGAAGCGATGAGTATCGGCCTGAAGAAAGCGGAAGAGGTTGATGCGGATATTCTCCTGGGAACAGATCCAGATGCGGATCGGGTAGGCATTGCCGTAAAGGACCTCAATGGCAAATGGGTTTTACTAAATGGAAACCAGACAGCTGTACTGGCATTCAATTATATGATTGAAGCCCGCAAAGCAAAAGGTATTGCCAAACCAGAAGACATGGTGGTAAAGACCATTGTGACCACAGATATGATCGATGTATTTGCCGAAAAGAACGACGTAAAGTGTTACAATGTTCTAACCGGTTTTAAGTGGATCGCTGAACTGATCAAGGCTAAGGAAGGTTCAGAGAACTATGTGATCGGTGGGGAGGAATCGTACGGATTGATGATCGGAGATCGTCTGCGGGACAAGGACGCCGTGAGTGCGGTGGCACTGCTATGCGAAATGGCAGCATATGAAAAGAACAAGGGTCGCAGCCTGTTTGAGAAACTCATCGATCTTTACCTTGAATACGGATACTATAAAGAACACCTGATTTCGATCACAAAAAAAGGGATGGACGGGCAACAACAGATCGCAGATATGATGCAACGCTACCGGCAACAGCCACCTGCACAATTGGGTGGATCGCCTGTGGTGCAGTTGTTGGATTATGAGTCTCGAAAAGGGAAGAATCTTGCAACGGGAGAAGAGTGGACGATAGATCTGCCGAAAAGCAATGTGCTCCAATTTGTGTTGGCAGACGGAAGCAAGATCAGTGCGAGACCATCCGGCACCGAGCCAAAGATAAAATTCTATTTCAGTGTGAATACTGCGCTTCCGTCAAACGATGCTTTTGATGAAGTAACTGCGCAACTGGATGCTAAGATCAAGGCCATTATTGAAGATCTCGCGCCTTAGAAGATTTGGTTATTAAGTTATTGGGTTATTAGGTTATTGATGCTTTTCTCAATAACCTAATAACCCAATAACATTATAACGCTCTAACCAGGTATTTTCAACACCTGACCGGGGAAGATTTTATCCGGATCCTTGAGGGTATCCTTGTTGGCTTCAAAAATGTCCTTCCAGGTAATTCCGCCAAACTTGGCTGCAATTTTAGAAAGGTTGTCGCCAGACTTCACTTCATATGTTTTTTCCGCTGCGGGATCAACAGTGATATTCAGCACCAGATCACCTGAGCGCATTTCCGGATCGATGACTTCATACATTTTCCAGATCTCGTCTTTCACCGCCCCTGAAGGAGCAGTAGCAGTAACATAAAGTATGCCTTCCTGTTCCTGAACAGTGGCATTGGTAACTCCATTACCGTGTACAAAAGAGATCAGCGATGCATATTTTTCTTGTAAAGCCATGGTTTTGTTATTTGATCGTCAATTGATTAAGAACTTTCTTTGGCTTCAGCTCGTTGGCAGCTTGCATCACCTTGGTGAGTTCTGATTTCTTAATGGTGCCAGTAAGTGTTACCACACCTTCCGCAACTGCAGCAGTAACGCCTTTAATAGATTTAGCGGCAAAAACGGAATCGATTCCTTTCCTGAGTACATCGTCAGGATTGATCACTACGGGCGGTGGTGGAGGTGGTGGAACAGTCAAACTGTTGACAACTGATTTAAGCCCCTTGATTCCCTGCAGTGCAGTTTCAGCAGCAGCTTTTGTGGCATCGTCTTTCACTTCTCCGGTCAGCGTTGCTACACCATCAGCAACCGATACATTGACGGTTGAGGCCACGGCGCCAATTTTTGCCTTGACCGCCTCAGCGATTTTTTCATCACTGGGCTTACAGGATGCAAACAGCAGTGCGATCACGGCTATCCACAACCAGTTTCTGGACACAGTAACACATTTCATAAAAAAAATTTGGAGGGAATATACTACCATTCATTGAAACCTGAACCAGGTTGGCTGGGTCAAATTACAATTTGAATCAAGTTTAATAATTGAACTAGATTTGCGGGCATGCGCCCTTCGGAAGATCATTATCGCCACAAAGGTTTACGAAAGAAACTGGTTGAGGAACTGAAAACAAAAGGCATTACAGACGAGCGAGTACTGGAAGCCATTTCGGCTGTCCCCAGGCATTATTTTCTGGATTCCGCATTCACCAGTATTGCCTATGACGACAAGGCATTTCCCATTGGAGAAGGGCAAACGATCTCGCAGCCTTATACCGTGGCTTATCAAACGCAACTGTTGCAGTGTAATCCTTTCGATAAAGTGCTTGAAATAGGCACCGGAAGCGGATACCAGGCCGCTGTACTATGTCAGATGGGGGTACAGGTTTTCAGTATTGAAAGACAAAAAAAACTGTTTGATGTCAACAAGGAGTTCGCCTACCTGAAATCATTCAGGAACATTAAACTGTTTTTTGGGGACGGCTTTGAGGGGTTGCCCACTTTTGCGCCATTTGACAAAGTCATTATCACCGCTGCGGCTCCCCATATACCGGAGAAACTTTTGCAACAGTTGAAGGTTGGTGGCGTGATGGTCATTCCGGTAAATGAGGATGACGTTCAAAGAATGATGCGGATCACAAAGACAGGGGAAGGGGTTTTTCAGGAGGATCGCTTTGATCGCTTTTCATTTGTACCGATGCTTGAAGGAAAATCGAACAATCAATAAACAACAAATGCCGCTAACTGCGGCATTTGTTGTTTATCTTCTTTTTGTGATGCTTATTGCATTTGCATATCTCCACCTGTATCGTTACCACTCCTGTTGTTTTTACGTTTGAAAAGGTTGGTGTCAAACTTGCCGAAACGGAAACTGAAATTCAACCTAACAACTCTCCAGTCTTGTCTGCGGACAAAATCCTGCACAAAGAATTCTGACTCGGAGAATGTGGCATACCTGCGTGTTTTGAAAATATCGTTGATGCTCAACGCAACGGATGCGCGTTTCTCTTTCATAAACTCTTTACGGATGGCAAAGTCTACGCCATAGTTAGGCTTAACAAAACCCTGTGCGGTTGTCTGTACAAAACCACCCCAGCCTCCGCCTCCACCGCCAGGACGTCCACCACCGCCGCCGCCTCCGCCTCGGCCGCCGCCACCTCCGCCTTGCGGAAGGATAGCCTTGCTTTGGTAGTCACCACTGAGCTGCATTGACCAGTTATCAGGTAGCTTGAAGGCAAGGTTCAGTTTTCCAAAGAAGCTCCAGAGGTCACCGATGGATGATCCCGAAACGATACTGTCAGTGTTGATTTTCGAGTTGAAAAAATTAAGGTTGGTGGTAGCATCCAGCCATTTCGACAATGGGTTTCTGGACGTTACTTCAAGACCATAGGCCCGGCTGCTGTTGGCATTGATATAGGTATTAATGATCACATCGCGGCCAGGTATTGAACTTGGTTCTTTGATCTGAAAGCGAGTGATAAGATTATCTGTATACTTGAACCAACCGGAGAACAAAAGGCTATGGCCTTTCTTCATGTTTTTCTGGTAAGAAAGCTCAAAGGAGTTGGTAAATTCCGGTACCAGGTTGGGATTTCCCCTGTTGATGTTCAGTGAATCCGTGTAGTCCACAAATGGCATCAACTGAAAGAAATTCGGCCTGTTGATCCTGCGCGAGTAATTCAACTGAAGATCAGCGCTGTTTTTCAGTTTTTTGGTTATGAAAATGCTTGGGAAAAGACTGATCGGGAAGGAGTTACTAAACGTTGATCCGTCTGTCAACAGCGTTCCATCGTAACTAGAACTCTCGGCCCTCAAACCCAGCTGGAACGACAAGGTTTCACCCACTTTGCTGGAATAAGTACCATACGCGGCATACACTTGCTCCTGATATTTGAAGTTCGCATTGATCTGCGCAATGGGGATCAGTTCACCGGTGAGGGGATCCTGAATATAGTTGAGGTTCTCATTCTGTACGTTCCGGATCGCAGCCCTTACACCTAACTCCATTTTGGATTTATCATTCAGCGGGTTAATGTAATCCGTCTGAAATGTGAAGTTTTTATTGTTGCCTTTTCCTTCCTGGGTTTGGTAAATGGGAATCCCTTTAGGGTTGTTGTTCTCGTCAAAATAATCTGTTCTGAATCCGCCTTCACTACCGTTCTTTGCCATGCTGTAGTTGATGTCTGAAGTCAACTCCATGCCGGATTTTTTAAACAGTCTTTTATAACCCAATGCGAGATTTGTATTCCTGAAAAAGAAATCGTTGAAGGTTGTTCTGTCTGAGAAAGATGTTGTAACAGGTGTAGACAGCGTGTCTGTCTGTATCTTCAGCAAATCCTCGCTTGTGTTGTCTCCCCTCACGTAGTTGGCACTGAGTGTGATGGTATTTCTGTTATCAATCAGGAAATCAAAACCACCGCGAAGGAACATAAATGCACCCTCGCTCACGGGATTATTATTCTGCGTGAATCGCACATTTGGATCATAATAGGTTTCCGTACGGATCGACTGTCCAACACCAATGTTTTTGCGTTGGTTGTACATACCGCTGAGGAACATGTTTACCTTACCCTGGCGCACGTTGAGGTCACCGCCAAGATTAATTTTCGCCCGGGAATCAATACCGGCCCTGAGGTTACCATTGTACCCTGCACGGCGGTTCTTTTTCAGTACGATATTAAGAATACCTGCCATGCCTCCTGAGGCGTCATATTTTGCTGAGGGATTGGTGATCATTTCCACTGAGGAAATAGCGTCTGCAGGGATTTGATCAAGGGTAAGTGTAGTGGGCCTGCCATCTACAAAGATGGTAGGTGTTGCATTGCGGAGGGTCACATTTCCATCAATATCTACATTCAATCCCGGGATATTGCGCATCAGTTCAGTAGCCGTCTGGCCTTGGGAAACAAGACTTTTCTCTACATTGAATATCCTGCGGTCAACACCCATCTGCATGAATGGCTTTGTGGCAGTGACCGTAACAGTTTCCAGTTGCTTTGCGTCTATATTGAGTTTGATGTTTCCCAGATCTTTATCGATGGCGTTCATCATTGTGGACATATCACCACCAGGCTTAACATCAAATTTGATGGCCTGCTCGTATTGTTCATAACCGATTGCGGTAATTTTGAGTTTGAACTGGCCCATAAGGGGCAGGTTCTCAAGCGCAAAGTTTCCGTTTGCTGCTGTAAGCTGACCACTGAGAACTGCTTCTACCCGTTTCTTTTGAACACTGTCGAATTTATTACCGATTAGCTGTATAGAGGCAGCTTCCACTGGTTTATTGGTTTTTGCATCCACTACTTTCCCGTAAAATCGGCCCATGTTCATCCCCTGGCCGCCGCCTCTGTTCATGCCGGCAGGTGGTTGTGCCCAAAGACAGGTGGTAGTTAGCGTTAGCAATACAAGCAGCAAATGTCTCATGTAAGCGATTTGGTTGATTAGATGCGAAGCGGCGGGAAAACCTTTGCTTCCAAGCCTTAATATTATTGTAAAACGTAAATAACGTGTTGAACGGCAAACGGTTCAACAAAACCAATAAGATAGTACTGGGATCATGCGGCAAGCAATGTAATTCCTACCTGGATCAGACCTATTAAGAATCCGAGTACTGCACCAATGAGTTCCACAAACCTGAATTCTTTGGACATAATCTGGTACAAAAGATCTTCCAGTTTATCAGAAGATAACTTGCTTACCTTGTTTACAATGATCTTCTCCAGATCCAGTTCTTCCTGGAGTATACCGGCATAGCGTTGCATCAGGGTGGGGAAGAGGCTGCTGAGCTCTTCCATAAAGGCAGTTTTGAGTGTGGCCGTCGTTTTCTCACCGATAAACATCGCGATCATCGGAAAGGCTTGTGGCAGTTTGTGCTGCAGGAACTGGTCAATATGTACCTCAACAGTGGGCATCAGTTTCTCCAGGTTCGCGGGATTGGAAATCTTTTTCTCAATATCAGTAAAGCTTAAGAATTCCGTGCTCACCAGTTTACCAAGTTTCTCACCAAACTGTTGCTGGCGCTTGGGAAAAATCCCTTGTATAGTTATTCCCAGGATTGTGATCGGTTCCTTAGGATGGAAAAGCATCTTGATTGCCACCCAATTGGTGAAATAGCCGATGAAGGCAGAAATAAGGGGTATCGTGAATAGCCACAAGCTCATGTAGTGATTTAATGGCCGCGAAGATAGACAGATATTCACTTCAAGATTTTGTAAAAGAGCTGCTTTTGCTTATTTTTGCCGTCCCCAAACACGGAGTGTGTAGCTCAGCTGGTTAGAGCATCAGATTGTGGTTCTGAGGGTCGTGGGTTCGAGCCCCATCACGCTCCCCTCTATCCCCTGCCTTGCAGGGGTTTTTTTATGTTGGTATTCAACCGTTCATCCCCATAATTCAACGCTTCGTTAAAAGCAGGGGGAACGGCAACATAAGCGGTGATTTTCCGTTACATTTGATAATGTTTCGTAAAACGCTTCAATATATGTTTAGCAAACGATCCTTACCCGTACTCCTCATATTAGCATTTGCAGGTATATTAATAGCTTTCAATACTTCCGGCAGGAACAATCCACCAACAAAGTATGAAAAGATTTTTCAACAGGTGGCAGAGATGCTGGAAGAGAACCATTACAGTCCTCATAAGATTGATGATAAGTTCTCATCAGACATCTTCAAGAAGTATCTGAATTCTCTGGATCCTGATAAAAATATCTTCCTTCAGTCAGACATCAAGGAGCTGAAAAAGTATGAGAGCAATATCGATAATGAACTCCATGGTGCCCCAATGCAGTTTTTCCCGGCAGCCAATGCGATTTACCAGAAAAGACTTGGTGAAGTTGCCGCTTATTATCCTGAGATCCTGGGAAAAAGTTTCAACTATACCGTTGATGAATCCGTGATCATGGATGCGGATAAACTCGATTTCTCAGCCAATGAAGCTGCAAGAAAAGAGAGCTGGAGAAAACGCTTGAAGTTTATGGCCCTTGAAAGGTATGCTGACCTCCTTGATGCCCGGGAAACCAATAAATCGACCCAGGGTTTTGTAGTGAAGACTGACGCTGAACTGGAGAAAGAGGCAAGAAACAAGGTGTCTGTAGTAATGAATAGGAATTTCGAGCGCCTGAAGAATAAATTTAATGAAGAAGAGCGGTTTAACCTGTTGGTGAACACCATCACAACAACGATGGACCCGCACACTACTTTTTTCCCTCCTGTGGAGAAACGATATTTCGATGAGCAGATGAGTGGTCGATTTTTTGGAATCGGTGCATCTCTCCGTCCGGATGACGGCAGTATCAAGATTGCCACCATTGTAGCGGGCAGTCCCGCATGGAAGTCACAGCAGATCACTGTGGGCGACATCGTATTGAAAGTAGGGCAGGGAGCAGAAGAGCCCACAGACCTGACGGGCTTTGACACCGAAGATGCGGTGAAACTTATCCGCGGCAAAAAAGGAACGGAAGTGAGGTTGACCCTGAAAAAAGTAGACGGATCCATAAAAGTGGTTACTATGATCCGTGAGGAAATAGTGACCGAAGAGACCTTCGCACGCAGTGTGATCATCAATGAAAACAATAAGAAGATCGGTTATATATTCCTTCCGGAGTTTTATGCAGATTGGGAAAGACCCAATGGCGCACGTTGTGCCATTGATGTATCCCGTGAGATCATCAAACTGAAAGAGCAGGGTATCGATGGCATCATCATGGATCTTCGCAACAATGGTGGTGGTTCCTTATATGATGTTGTGCAGATGGTGGGCTTCTTTATTGAGGATGGCCCGATTGTACAAGTAAAAGACAGGGAAGGAAATCCAAACGTACTCAGGGATAGGGATCGTTCAGTGTTGTACGATGGCCCCTTGGCGGTAATGGTGAATGAGTTCTCCGCATCAGCGTCTGAAATTTTTGCGGCAGCCATCCAGGATTATAAACGCGGCGTGATCATCGGTAGCTCTTCCACTTATGGTAAGGGGACCGTTCAACGTAATATCGGTCTTGATGGCACTGCCACCGGCCCAATGACAGCCTTGAATGCTACAGAACAACTTGGAACCGTTAAGTTGACCCTTCAAAAATTCTATCGCATCAATGGCGGCTCAACCCAGCTAAGGGGTGTTGTTCCGGACATCGTTATTCCTGATCAATATGAATATCTGAAGTATCGTGAAAAAGATAATCCGGATGCACTGCCCTGGGATGAGATCCAGAAAGCAACATATAATCAGGCTAAATTATATTACGATCCCAATGCAGTAAAGAGTGCCGCGGAGAACAGGGTTAATACAAGCCCCTCATTTGTAACCATCAAAGAGACTAGCCAGGCATTGGCTAAGATCAATGATAAAGAGTATTCCCTGAATCTCGTAAAATACAAGGCAGAGCAAAAAGAAATCAAGAACACGATCAAAAAGATCGATGAGATCAATAAGAACCCCAAAGAACTTCAGCTTAGCTTGATCCCAACAGATGAGAAGCGATTGGAAGTTGACAATGATAAGTTGGAAAGAAGAAAGCAATGGGTGAAATCACTCAGTAAAGATATCTACTTGGGTGAGAGTGTAAATATCATGAATGATATGATCACTCAGACTGCACTTGCTAAACGAACAAACTAATCGGTTATAACTAAACAAAAAAGCGGAGGCATCACCTCCGCTTTTTTTATATACCGTATCGGTCTCTAAGTATTGTAAAATGGTGACGGATATGTCCGATGTTGATATATCCGAGTGCAAGCGTACTGATGGGTTTTCCTGAAGCTGTTCCCACTTGTTTCAACATCGCCGGTGTAAATCCTTTAAACATCAGGTAAACACTATGTCTTAAGGCCAGAAGCTCTTCTTTCATATCCTTAAATGATCTGGCAGAACCATCCGCAGCAGCAGCATATTCATTCTCATCAAACCCAGGCAAAGGTTGTTTTTCCCCCCTGGCTATGCATAGTGCCCGATAAGAGAAAACTCTTTCCGTATCTATGATGTGTTGAATAAGTTGTTTAACGGTCCATTTTCCTTCTGCGTAGGCATAGTCTGCCTTATCCGGGGGAATCCTGTCCAATTCCTCATGGATTTCGTCCATGGCGTGTTGAAAGGCACCCATAAGGTCATTTTCAGGTACGAGACGAACATAGGTCTCATAAAACGGAGCGTACTCTTCGGGTTGTGGGCGCATTTTCAATAATTCTGTTCTAGCCTTTCTGTGGCTTTTTTACACTGGATTTCGGAAGGGCAGGCTTAGCCGGGTTGGGCTTACCAGATTTCGCAGCCGCCATGGCATCTGCAAGCTTAATGGCTTCCACCACATTGATCACACCACCGGAAGCACTGAGCTCGCTAAAATTCATCTGTTCTCCTTTTTCATCCATTTCATTGGGTTTGTAGACCGTTGCATCCAGGGATTTGGCTGACTTTTCGATGACCTGCTTCACTTCCCTGGCGCTGAGCTGGGGATAATAAGCGAAGATGAGCGCTGCAAGCCCAGCCACAACCGGGCTGGCCATGCTCGTCCCTTGTTCCATTTTATATTGATCACCGGTAGGAATGGTTGAATAGATATCCATGCCTGGTGCAAATACATCAACATCTTTCTTTCCATAATTGGAAAAATAAGCAACCAGATTTTTCTTGGTGGGGCCGCTGGCACCTACGGTGATCCAGTTGCTGGCCTTTGTACCATCAAGATAGTAAGCCGTTGGGAAATGCCTTTTCTCATCCACATTAGTAGCCTCATTGCCCGCGGCGTGCACCAATAACACGCCTTTTTCCTCTGCATATTTTACAGCATCATCCACCCATTTTTTCTGCGGCGAAAAATACTTGCCAAAGCTCATGTTGATCACCTTTGCCCCATTGTCAACCGCATAACGGATGGCATTGGCAATATCTTTATCGTGTTCATCTCCATCAGGAACGGCGCGGAGTACCATGATCCGAACATCGTTAGCAATTCCGTCCATGCCCTTGCTGTTGCCGCGGGCCGCACCGATGATCCCGGAAACATGGGTGCCATGCGTTGCATCTGAGGCCATGATATCGTTGTTACCATAAAACCGGTCGTTAACATCACTGGGATTATCCCCAACTATGGCACGGTAGTCTGTGGGAGGGCCGTTGAGGTTTTCCACTTTTTTCTTTTCCCCATTGTAGAAACCCATTAAGTCATCAATGATCGATTTATTGGTAGCCTCCATGGCGTGCAATTGCTGAAACAAGCCCAGCATCAGGCTTTTCGACTTACTCTCTTCCGATGACTTGGGTTTAAATGCTGTCAGTTGGTCACCTGTGTAGAGTTGTTTGCCCATCGCTGTTTTAAGAACGCTGTCTGCTGCCGGAAGCTTCTCAACGATGTTTCGGTAAAGGAGAACCATGATGGATGCTTCCTTGGCGGCGGTTTCAATCTGGAATTTGGCCCTTTCAAATGTGCGCACTTCATCGGCCTGTTCCAGACTCAAATTGGTGAGATCCGGAATGCTGTCGCCATATTTTTTCTTGAGACTGTAATATACCCTGGCCGCTTCGTCACTGTCCGTCGTAACATTCTGGCCGTTTTTGTTTCCGAGAAAATTCCAACCGTTAACATCATCTATATACCCATTTTTATCGTCATCGATCCCATTCCCGGGTGTTTCCTTCTTATTGATCCACAATACCGGTTTCAGGTCTTCATGGGTGGTATCCACGCCAGAGTCAATAACGGCAACGATCACCTGCTGTTTGGGTTGTTTACCCTTCAGAAGGCTTTGGTAAGCTTTATCAAGGCTGATGCCGTAATATCCATTCTCTTTGGAATCGAGCAAGTGCCAGCCCTTCGGTGTTTCCTGCACGGATTTCTGGGCTTGCGCTGCAAGGGAAAAAGCAGCCAATACACCAATCACCATCAACTTGCGTACAGTCATTTGAATATTAAGTTTAAGTACAAATGTAGAATTCTACCTTGAAAAAAGCTGTTAAAAACTGCGCCAGTGTAAGAGTTAGAGATCAAATTTTATACCCTGTGCTAACGGTAGGGTAGTGGTATAGTTAATGGTGTTTGTTTGCCTGCGCATATAGGCTTTCCAGGCATCACTTCCACTTTCCCTTCCGCCCCCGGTTTCTTTTTCGCCGCCGAACGCACCGCCAATCTCAGCGCCGCTGGTACCAATGTTCACGTTTGCTATGCCGCAATCACTGCCCCTCTGGGAAAGAAACAGTTCTGACTCCCTGAGGTTCAGCGTCATAATAGCAGAAGAAAGTCCTTGCGGAACACCGTTCTGTATGGCAATGGCTTCTTCTATGGTATGATATTTCATGATATAAAGGATGGGCGCAAAGGTTTCCTGGTGAACGATTCCAAAATCCGGTTCAACCTCTGCAATACAAGGCTTTACATAACAGCCACTTGAAAAAGATTCCCCTGTAAGTACGCCAGGTTCAACCACGAACCTGCCACCTTCTTGTTTACACTGCTCTACGGCACGCAGGTAAGCTGATACCGCATCCTGATCAATCAATGGACCCACATGCACACCGGCTTGAAGGGGATCGCCAATTTTTAACTGGCCATAGGCTTTCACAAGCTTATCCCTGAATTGGTCAAAAACAGAAGTATGAATGATCAGCCTTCTTGTAGAGGTACATCTTTGTCCCGCAGTTCCAACCGCACCAAATACACAACCAATGACAGACATGTCCAGGTCCGCATGCTGAGAGATGATGATGGCGTTGTTGCCACCCAATTCCAGTAGGCTTCTACCAAGCCTGCCGCCAACCGCGGCGCCTACAGCTTTACCCATTCTTGTGGATCCTGTAGCAGAGACCAAAGGTATCCGATGATCATGGGACAGCCATTCACCAATTTCCCTGCCACCAATAACGAGGTTACTCACGCCTTCAGGAACCTCACAATCCCTGAACACTTCAGCCGTGATCTTCTGGCAGGCTATTCCGCATAGCGGTGCTTTCTCTGAGGGCTTCCACACGCAGACATCCCCGCAAACCCAAGCCAAGGCAGTGTTCCAGCTCCAAACGGCTACGGGAAAATTGAAGGCCGATATGATCCCTACGATGCCAAGTGGATGCCATTGTTCATACATGCGGTGCCCCGGCCTTTCGCTGTGCATGGTTAGGCCGTAGAGTTGCCTAGACAACCCAACGGCAAAATCACAGATGTCTATCATTTCCTGAACTTCACCCAGGCCTTCCTGAAGGCTTTTACCCATTTCCCAGGACACCAGTTTTCCCAGTGGTTCTTTATACTCACGCAGTTTATTGCTTAATTGCCTGATGACTTCGCCCCGTTTAGGTGCAGGCCATGTACGCCAGGTGAGAAAGGCCTCATCCGCTTTAACCATTACGGCTTCATAGGCATCTTTATCTGCCGTAAACACGGATGCAATCGGCTTGCCATCCACTGGCGAAAACGAAGTGATGGATTCACCCGCAGAACCGAGCCAATGCTGACCCGTAGATAAACCATGGTTATGGGAAGAGATGCCAAGTTGCTCAAGAAAAGACATAGCCTGCATTTTTGTTCCCCCAAAGGTAAACATTAAGTGCGTTAGCCTCTCTTCAGATGGGTAGTTTGTACGATTGTTTGATTTCCAATCAATATTGCTCTTTCTCGTTCGGAAAATCCCTGGATTTCACATCCGAGATATAATGCTTTACTGCACCATGGATAACATCGTGCAGATTAGCGTATTGGCGGAGAAATCTCGGCTTGAATTCATGATTGATCCCCAGCATATCATGCATGACTAAGACCTGTCCATCACAATAATTTCCAGCACCAATACCAATGGTAGGAATCTTAAGGCTTTCTGACACTTCCTTCGCCAGTTCTGCCGGGATTTTTTCCAGTACCAGCCCAAAACAACCGGTTTCCTCCAGTAAGAGCGCATCTGATTTTAATTTTTCCGCTTCTGCTTCCTCTTTGGCCCTTACCTGGTAAGTGCCAAACTTATAAATGCTTTGAGGAATCAAGCCGAGGTGACCCATGACTGGAATACCTGAGCTCAGGATCCTACGGACACTGTCAACCACTTGTTCACCGCCTTCCATTTTAACGCCATGCGCACCTGTTTCTTTCATAATGCGGATTGCGGAGGCCAATGCCTGTTTAGAGTCGCCCTGATAAGTGCCGAATGGCAGATCCACCACCACAAAACACCTGCTTACACCCCTTACTACAGATTGGGCGTGGTAGATCATCTGGTCAAGTGTGATCGGCAACGTGGTTTCATGCCCTGCCATTACATTGGAAGCAGAATCCCCCACCAGAATGACATCGATCCCCGCTTCATCAATGATACGGGCAGATGAGTAATCGTACGCCGTAAGCATCGCAATCTTCTCACCTTTTTCCTTCATTAATGCAAGCGTATGGGTAGTTATCCGCTTCACTTCTTTTTGAACGCTCATATGGGGGAATTTACTGGATCAGAAATCCATGAGTTGATGATATAAATGGTGGATGAGGCCATCGGCAAGACCGATCTTAGGGACGTATATTTCTTCACACTCGGCCCATCGCATAACGTTGATATAGATCAACAACGCGGGTACAATCACGTCTGCACGATCTTCCCGCAACTTGTATACCTGCATCCGTTCTTCAAGGGTGAAATTGCTGAGTTCCTTATGGTAATCCCGAAGGGTATCAATGTGCAGAGGCTTCCCTTCTTTTCTTTTAGAGAGCGAAAAAACTTTATTGATGTTGCCGCCGGATCCAATAGCTGTGATGTGCTTAAGCTGTTTTGTCCTCGTTTTTATCTCGTTCTTCATTTCGTCCCACTGCTGGTCCGTCACCATATTTTTCAGGATCCGAATGGTGCCGATATTAAACGACTTTTTATAGTTCAGTTTTCCATCGTTGAAGAAGGTCAGTTCCGTGGAGCCCCCACCTACATCGATGTACAGATAAGACTCATTGCTGTTCATCGTATCCGCGACATGGTTTTCGTAGATAAGACCCGCTTCCAGGTCACCACTGATGACTTCAATATCGATGTCGGTTTCTGCTTTTACTCGTCTGATGATCTCGTTTGCGTTACTTGCATCACGCATCGCCGAGGTGGCACAGGCCTTTACATGTTTCACATCATAGGCCTTGAGTAAATGCTTATACGCCTTAATGGTCTGTAAAACCATGTCTGCACGTTCGGGTGAGATCTTCCCTGTCTCAAATACGTCGAAACCCAGCCGCAACGGTACACGCACGAGGTTGAGTTTCAGAAACTGTGGTTCGCCGTTTTGACGGATGATAACCTCAGAGATCAACAGGCGCGCTGCATTACTTCCTATGTCAATAGCGGCAAGTCTCAAAGAGATGATTTAAGCTCAATATTACTTGTTTTTTATTTGCTTCGTGACTGATTTTCCAATGAGGTAACTGAATATTTCCTGTTGTGAGCGCAGCGGCTTGCTTTTGTTTTGCACAAAATCATTGCTCAGGTCATTGGTGAGCAGCCTTGCCTTCACATTATCCCTGAGCTGTATCTGTATCATATCGATGATCTCCTGTTTAAGGACAGGATCAAGGATTGGGCAGGCGGCTTCCACGCGATGATCAAGATTCCTCACCATCCAGTCTGCGGAGGAGATAAATACTTTTGGATTGCCGTTGTTATGAAATACCAAAAATCTGGCATGTTCCAGAAACTCATCTACAATACTCACCGCATGGATATTTTTCCGGAATCTTTTGTTGTCTGTTTTGGCACAGAAGATTCCCCGGACAATCATCTGAATCTCCACACCAGCTTGGGCCGCTTCGTATAGTTTCTGTATGAGTATTTCATCAGACAGGGAGTTTAGTTTCAGTTGAATGCCGGCTTTTCTTCCCAGCGTGGCGTTTCTAATCTCACTGTTGATGAGTGCGATCAGCAGCCGACGCATATAGGAAGGTGCCACCACGAGGGTCTTACACATTTTAAGATCTCGTATACCTACTTTTGGTTTCTCCAGGTAAGCAAAGATCCGGTTCACATCCGCCATGATGTTTCGGTTTGCTGTTAGCAGACTTGTATCGCAATAGATTTTAGCAGTTTGCTCATTGATGTTACCGGTACTCACGAAACCATAATGGATCATACGCTTACCGGACCTTTTTTTGATCACGCAGGCTTTGGCATGCACTTTCTCGTTAGGATAGCCCAATAGCACTTTAACCCCTTCTTCTTCCAGCAATTCCTTCCACCGTAGATTATTTTCTTCGTCAAATCTTGCCCGCAGTTCCAACATCACCGTTACTGCCTTACCATTCCTCACGGCATTGACTAGTGCATTGATCACTTTGGACTGTTGTGCCAGTCTGTAAGCTGTGATCTTTATGGAGATCACATCAGGATCAATCGCCGCTTCCCGGAGCATGTCAATCACAGGATCAAATGAATGATAGGGGAAATGTAGGAGCACATCGTTTTGAAGAACCACGTCTGTTACCCTTGCTACATTTTTGAGTTGCGGATGAATGAATGGCTTCACTTTTTGTGGCAACTCGGAAAAAACAGATTTCGGGAAATCCATGAAATGCCGGAAGTTGTGGATTCGGCCGCCGGGGATCAGGTGGTCCCTCTTGGTCAATCCCATTTTCCGGATCAGGTATTCCAGAAGTGCAGCATCGATCTCTTTGTCGTAGATCAATCGAACCGGTTTTCCTTTTCGCCTATTCTTTATTCCTTTTTCAATTTTTTCGGTGAAAGTGATGGGTTCGTCATAATCCAGATCATATTCGGCATCCTTGGTCACTTTGATGACGTGGGCCGTATACTTATCGTAACCGAAATACGCAAAAATTCTTGGCAGGCAAAACCGGATCACATCTTCCAGCAGAATGATATAATGTCCCTTATCTGCCCGGGATGGCAACAAAACGAATCTTGAAACAACACGGGCAGGTACTTCAATCAGTGAATACTTTCTTTGGTAGGCGCTGTCTTTTTTAGACATGATGATAGCTAGATAGATCGATTTCTCCCGGAGGTAGGGAAAAGATGGGATACTCTCGATCATAAGGGGAATGACGTTTGACCTTACCTGCTCATCAAAAAAATCATTAACAAATTGTTTCTGGTTA